>JAFTKF010000152.1 GCA_017453405.1 Clostridia bacterium | reverse complement strand
GAAACCAACCCTTTTCCTGTAATGAGGAAAACAGCTTTTGTTCTTGTTCGGTCATACCGTCACCCCTTACAGATACAGTTCCACTTTTTTATAAGAGGACTTGTCAAGCTTTGTGGCATCGGGGATCTCATAACGCGAGCCGTCGACATCGGTGATGATGGCTCTGCCCTGTCCCAGCGAAATGATCGAACGGAAGGTATCCTTGACCGAAAAGGTGATTCTGCCGATATCGGTCTCCACATCCCAGCTGGAAAAGCCGTATTTGTCCTTCATCGAATAGATTTTTGAAATCTTGGGCGTGAAATAGACACGCTCCAGTTCGTTGACAAGAAGGGCTTTGGTATCGCCAAAGGGTTCAAGAGACGCGATCACGCCGATCTCCTCCCCTGCGGCATTCATCACCGTGATATCGCACCACAGTTCTTCAAAAGGAAACAGACGGCGCAATTTGATCACCCCGTGATCCTGCTCTTCTCCCTTGATATGCGTTGTCAGCGCGAGAAAATCGCCCTTTTGATAAAAGGTCGCATTGTCGGGAGTCAGATATACGATCTCAATAATGGAAGATAATGTATGGTTCATAGTGATTCCTTTCATAAAGCGATTATTCGGTCACACCGACATTTTTCAAAGCTTCCAGCTGTAAGGTATACAGCTTATGATAGTCCCCGTGCTTGGCAAGAAGCTCGGCGTGCGTACCCTGTTCGGTGACCGTTCCGCCGCTGACAACGATCAGCGAATCGGCATTTTTCAGTGTCGACAAGCGGTGGGCGATCGTCAGCGTCGTTCTGCCCTTGGCAAGCGAATCCAGCGTTGCCTGAATGCGGCGCTCGGTCTGGGTATCCATTGCCGCGGTGGCTTCGTCAAGAATGAGAATTTTCGGATTCCGAAGCAGTGCGCGTGCAATCGAAATGCGCTGACGCTCACCGCCCGAAAGATCCTTATGTCCAAAGCCCACCATTGTGGAATAGGCATCGGGAAGCTTGATAATAAAGTCGTGCGCACCTGCCGCTTTGGCAGCTTCGATCACCTCTTCGCGTGTGGCGGCGTGATTGGCATAACGGATGTTATCGTAGATCGTACCGACAAACAGATAGGTCTCCTGCGAAACGATCGCAATATTGTTGCGAAGGGTGTCAAAGGAAAGATCTCTGACATCCACGCCGTCCACTGTAATCGCGCCCTCGTCGCAGTCATACAAACGAATCAGCAGATTGGCAAGTGTGGACTTGCCCGAACCGGTATGGCCGACGATGCCCAGCGTTTTGCCCGCTTCCACCGAGAAGGAGACTTTATTGATCACGCGGCGGCTCTTGGTATAGGAAAATTCCACATCGCGGAAGACGATGTCATCCTTGACGGTGTCAAGGGAAATCGCGTTTTCCTTCTCCTTGATGTCGGCATCGGCATCCATTACCTCAAACAGACGGTTCATCGAGTTCAGGCAGTCCGAACCCCATTCCACCATATCCACAAAGGAGTAAAGGGGGGAATACACCATACCGACATAGTTGACAAAGAGTGTCAGAATACCGTAGGTCATTCCGAATGAGCCCTTGATCGCCATCCAGCCGCCGAATGCCCACACCATGATCGTGCCGAGATAGACGAGCGTGTTGACAAGAGGATAGGCGGTAGAGCCGAATTTGGAGCGGCGCATTTCGGAATCGGCAAGCGCTCTTGAGGATTTTGAGAAGCGCTCGGCTTCGCTCTTTTCGCGCGAGAAGGTCTTTACAATACGAATGCCGCTGAGCAGATCGGAAAGAAGCGAATTCATACTGCGCGACCGTGTATAGCGTCTGTGATTGAGCTTACGGCTTGTGCGGAACAATTTGCCGATCAGATACAGCACCAAGGGCGTAAAGCCCAGTGCCAATACGGTCAGAAGCGGATTATACAGAAGCATAATCACCGTCACTGCCACAAGCTGTACGATATTGATGGTGAAATACGGCACACCGTCGGTGAAAAACCAATAAATACGGTTGGCATCGTGCGAGATCTGGTTCATCAGTCCGCCCGTCGTTCTGGCTGTGAAATAGCCCATCGACAACCGCTCGATTGCCGCAAAAATGGTCTTCTTGATGTCGTATACGATCTTTGCCGAAATAAAGGAGGTCACCATATCGTGCACAATATTCAGAAGAAGTCGGACAATTCGCATGGATACGATGAGCAGAAGGACGAAGACAAGCTCACCGTAGTATTTACCCTCAAGATCCAGTACCTCGTCATAGAAAAATTGCGAGCTGAAATAGGGCATCACGACCGAAAGCGCCGAAAGGGAGAGCATCGATACGACAATGGCAAGCATATACAGCTTGTACTTGCCGAAAAAGGACATCATACGCTTGATGACCTTGCCCTTATCCATACAGTTCGGGCAGAACTGCCTGTCACGGTCGGGATAGCGTCTGCCGCACTTGGGGCAGAATTTCTGAGAGTCCTCACTGTGGATTTCCGAAAGCCTTGATTCCTTCAGCTTTTCAATATCGCCCGCCAGACGGTAAAGCTCCTCTTTGGCGAAAAAGGTCGTAAAGGTGATCAGGCTTCTTTCGTCGGCACGCACCGCATAAAAACGGCAGGTCGATACCAATTCATCCACCGCAAACGATTCATATTCGGCAATGGGATAGGCAACGACATCGTTCAGCTTTTCCTCACCGCGAATGGCATACAGCGTATCGTGCGTCAGAATCAGACTGCCCTTTTCAAAGGTTGCCTCTGCATTCATATCGGTTACCACACGGCTGACGATATCGCCGTCGGCAATGCCGTCACGGGAAAACAGCTCCCGCTCGGCGTTGGTATATACAAATTCGATGAAAATCACCCTCTTTTTGTGTTATTTAAATGAAGTAT
>JAFTKF010000151.1 GCA_017453405.1 Clostridia bacterium | reverse complement strand
TCGGCTCTACGCTGTTCGTGCGTCGGATTCACGGTATCCGCCGCTCTGCCATTGCCAGTATCCTCCCACTTGAAAAACCCCTGATTCTGATTGATTCGGGCGCCAATATCGAAGTGACCGAGGAATTTTTACATCAATTTTCCATTATGGGCGCGGTTTATATGAAAAATATGTTCGGTGTTACCAATCCGCGTGTCGGACTGCTGAATAACGGCACCGAAGAAGCCAAGGGTACACCCCTTTATGTCAACACCTACAAGCTTCTCAGCACCTCCCCTTATGTCAATTTCGTCGGCAATATCGAAGGAAAAGATATTCCCTTCGGTAAGTGCGATATTCTCGTTTGCGACGGCTTCACGGGAAATATCACCCTGAAGACAATGGAGGGTATGGGACTGTTCATTATGAAAAAGGTGAAAAAGCTGTTCCTGTCCAACTTCAGAACCAAGCTTGCCGCCCTTCTCTGCAAGAAAAAGATCTCAGGTCTTCGCCGCGAGCTCGACACCTCGGAATACGGCGGTGCCCCTTTCCTTGGCATCAATGCGCCCGTCATCAAGGCGCACGGCTCGTCCGATGCCCGCGCGATCAAGAATGCCGTCCGTCAGGCAATCACCTGCTGTGAAACCAATATCGTCGGCGAGCTTACCGAGATCTTCAAAACCGTCGATACCTCCACAGCTCAGCCCGAATCGTAAAAACTCTCATTCACATCAACACGAAAGGATCACGCTATGCTTCCTCCTATTGAAGAACTGCAGTCGCATATTCACTATACCTTCCGCGACCCCGATCTTCTCCTACACGCCCTGACACATTCTTCCTATGCCAACGAAGCAACCTCGAAAGGCGAAGAATCGCAAAGCAACGAACGACTTGAATTTTTGGGCGATTCGGTGCTGTCCTTGGTCGTCAGCCGCTATCTGTTCGAAGCCTATCCGACCCTTTCGGAGGGCGAGCTTTCCAAGATCCGTGCGCAAACCGTCTGCGAAAAAACACTGGCAGGCTTTGCACGTAAGATCGCACTCGGCGACTTTCTCCTGCTCGGTCACGGCGAAACACAGAACAAAGGAAACGAACGCGATTCCATTCTGTCCGATGCCTTCGAAGCACTTCTCGCCGCCATTTATCTTGACAGCTCACTGGATGCCGTAACACGCTTCCTTCTCCCCCTTGTATCCGAACAAATCCGCGAGATCATCGAAAGCCATCATACGATGGACTATAAAACCATGCTCCAGCAGATCGTTCAGCAATCAAACGGCGTCATTCTCGATTACTGCATCATTTCGGAAAAAGGTCCTGCCCACCGCCGCGTTTTCGAGGTGGAAGCACGCCTTGACGGCAATGTCATCGGTATCGGCACAGGTTCGAGCAAACGCGAAGCGGAACAGAACGCCGCCAAGGTCGGTCTGTCCTATTTCGGCATTACCGAATAACGATGCGCCACTGCAATATTCCCATTTTCGTTCCGCATCTGGGATGTCCGCATACCTGTGTTTTTTGCAATCAGCGAACGATCACAGGTCAAAAAGCATTTTCTGTCGATACGGTTTGCAAGACGATTGAGCAACAGCTTGCCACGCTCCCTCCCGATGCCGAGAAAGAGATCGCGTTTTTTGGCGGAAGCTTTACGGCAATCGATCATACGCTGATGCAAACACTTTTGTCGCTTGCCGAACATTACGTTCGCCTCGGCGAAGTCGCATCCATTCGTCTGTCTACCCGTCCCGATGCCATCGACCGCGAGATCCTGTCCCTTCTCGGTCAATATTCCGTCAAAACGATTGAGCTCGGGATTCAGTCCTCAGACGACACCGTCCTCTCTCTGTCCGAGCGCGGTCATACCGCGGCACAGGCAGAAACCGCCTCACGCCTTATCAAGGAACACGGCTTCTCTCTCGTCGGGCAAATGATGCTGGGTCTTCCCGGCTCAACCGAAGAACTGGAAATTCAAACCGCGCAATCGATGCTTCGTTGGGGAATCGACGCCGCACGCATCTATCCGACCGTCGTATTTCCCGAAACCGCGCTTTACAAAATGGCAAAAAATCGAAGCTATCGACCGCTGTCGGTAACCGAGGCGGCAACGCGCTGTGCTGCCGTACTGGAATGCTTCTATGCGGCAAATATACCCGTGATCCGCATCGGGCTTTGTGAAACCGAGGGACTGCGAGAAGAAAAAAATCTTCTCGGCGCCTATCACCCCGCCCTTGGCGAGCTTTGCCTGAATCAATACTATCTTCGCGTCATTCTGCGCGAACTGTCCCGGCTGTCCCCCGCCCCTCACGAAACGGTCGTGATCGAGGTAGCGCCCTCCGCACTCTCACAGGCACTGGGACAAAAGAAAAGCAATTTACTTACACTCAAAACCCTCTATCCCAACCGCAAGTTTCTCTTCACACCCTCACAGAAGCTCTGCGGAAAAGAAGTCAAACTATACAGTAAGGAGAACTGAATATGCGCCTTCAGTCATTGGAGCTCCACGGATTCAAATCCTTCCCCGAGCGCACCAAGATCACCTTCGATATCGGTATGACCGTCATCGTCGGTCCGAACGGAAGCGGAAAAAGCAATATTTCCGATGCCGTCAAATGGGTACTCGGTGAGCTTTCTGCCAAAAATATCCGCGGTGTCAAGCTGGAAGATGTCATCTTCGGCGGTACAGACAAACGAAGCCCGATGGGCTTTGCCGAGGTATCGCTGACCATCGACAACACCGGCGAATTCCGTATACAGTCCGATTATAACGAAATCACCGTCACGCGCCGTTATTTCAGAACGGGCGAAAGTGAATATTATATCAACGGTCAGGCACGCCGTCTTCGCGATATCGTCGATCTGTTTATGAATACCGGCATCGGTAAGACCGGATACTCGATCATCGGTCAGGGAAAAATTTCCGAGATCATCGCACAGCGTTCCGAAGATCGCCGCTATATTTTTGAAGAAGCCGCAGGTATTTCCAAATATCGCCATAAAAAACACGAAGCCGAACGCAAGCTTGCCGAAGTCGAAAACAACCTTTTGCGTGTCAGTGATATCGTTGCTGTATTGGAACAGCGTGTCGG
>JAFTKF010000150.1 GCA_017453405.1 Clostridia bacterium | reverse complement strand
TGATAAAGCGCGGATCAGACATATCGCCTCCCATCTGCGTTATATCCGTGCAATGGGGCTGGAATACGGCTTTCCCGTGGAAGAAACCGACAGCGAGACCATTGCCGCCTACGCCGTCGGAAGCTCTCACGGCGGCATTCTGACCTTTTGCACCGACCGCACACTGCCTGCCTTGACCGAGATCGGCAAGCAGGACGGCTTTTATGTTATGCTGAACGGCATTGAAGATCCCTACAACTTCGGTTATGCTCTGCGCTCGCTTTACGCATCCGGCGCAGACGGTGTCATTCTCTCCAAACGTAACTGGATGACTGCGGCAGGCGTTGTCTCGCGTGCCTCGGCAGGTGCCAGCGAGCAAATGCCGCTGTATGTCGCGGAAAACGAAGCAGAGGTGATCCGTGTCTTTCACGGCAAGGGATATCGCATTGTGTCTGCCGACCTTGAAAACTCAAAGCCCATGAAAGATGCCGACCTTCGCCGCCCCCTGCTCCTTGCCATCGGCGGGGAAAAGCGCGGACTGTCCAAGGAGCTTCTGTCTGTCTCCGACGAGATCGTCAGAATTGATTATGGCAGAGAATTCAAGGAATCCCTCTCGGCGGCATCGGCAGCGGCGATCCTCTCCTTTGCGGTGCTTTCCCAAAATCCGCTTGATGAATAACCAAACAACCGTAGCGGCATATACTGTACTGATTCTGAAAAAAGGACGGTACTGTATATGCCATTTTCTTTTCTTCCCAAGATTCTCTCTCAGGGCGAATCCTATTTTGCCGCCATGAACACCCCGAAGGGATTTCTCAGTGAGTTTCCTTCCCTCTTTTCCCCGTATCGCCGTTTTATCATCAAGGGCGGTCCGGGCACGGGCAAATCCACCTTGATGAAAAAGCTTGCAAAAACCGCCGAGGAGCGCAAAATGGCAAGCATTCGCTACTATTGCTCCAGTGACACCGATTCGCTGGATGCTGTCGTCATTCCCGCGCTCTCCCTTGCCCTGCTCGACGGCACAGCACCCCACGCTGAAGAACCGCTTTTGGTGGGCGCGCGTGACCTTTATCTTGACCTTGCGCAGTTTGCCGATCCAAAAGCGCTTGTCGGGCATACCGAAGAATTGATGCGCCTCCATCAGGAAAAACAGCGTGCCTACCAATCGGCGTACCGCCGACTTTTCGCCTTTCATACCGTTGAAGAAGACCTGAATGATGCCCGCAAGCAACTCTTTCTGTCCGACAAATGCCGCCTGACACTCTGCCGACTGATCGACCGCCTGCACCTGACACACAGTAGCTCCCGGTCCGCACGCCATATCCCGATCGCGGCATTCGGTATTCACGGCTATCTTGCACTGGATACTTATGCACAAAAAGCCAAAACCCACGTATACATCCGCGACCGTCACCGTGTTGCGCCCCTTGTTTTTGCGCTTTTGCAAAAAGAGCTTACCCTTCGGGGAATCGGATACACCTTCTCCCGTTGCCCGATGACGCTGGCAACCGACACCGTGTATCTTCAAGACGATCGGATTCTCTTCACCTCCCTGCCGCTTTCACAAAACGCTGATATTCTTGTGAACTGCGAGCGCTTTCTAAAGGATCGCGGCAGTCGTCTGTGCCGCGAGCAAAAGCCCCTGCTGTCAACGGCAGAACAGCTTTTAAAAGCAGCAGAGCACGCGATCACCCAAGCGGGCAAAGCACACGCCGAAGCCGAGATCTATTACCGCGCAGCGATGGATTTTGACGCGCTTGATCGTTTTACCGACCGTTTGCTTTCCGAAATATTCGCATAAAGCGAACAGTTTACAATCTTTTTACAAAAAACATCTTTCATCTTTCGCCCTTTTCGTGTATGCTATAAGAGACGAAATCTGTCTGTTTGACGCGAAAGGACAAAACTATGATTTTTTGTGTAGAAGATGATAATGCGATCCGCAATATGATGGTATACACGCTGAAGGCATCAGGCTTTGAAGCCGAGGGGTATCCCGACGGGGCAACCTTTCTCGCAGCTCTTGATGACACCCTGCCGGATCTTGTTCTTCTGGATATTATGCTGCCCGGTGAGGATGGCATTTCGATCCTCACCCGTCTGCGCCGAAGCAACCGTTACGCCTCGCTTCCCATCATTCTGGCATCGGCGAAAGGAACTGAATACGATAAAGTCACAGGTCTTGACCTCGGAGCTGATGACTATCTCGCCAAGCCCTTCGGCATGATGGAAATGATCGCGCGCGTACGTGCCGTCCTGCGCCGCAGCGGACAAAAGCCCTCCGCACCGATGCTCACGCTGAACGCCCTGTCGCTCGATCCCGAATGTCACACCGTTACCCTTTCGGATGCACCGCTGATGCTGACGAAAAAGGAATTTGACCTTCTCCGTTTGTTTATGGAAAATCCATACCGCGCCTTTTCGCGCGATAAGCTGCTGGAAACGGTATGGAGCATCGACTATCTTGGGGAATCGCGCACGGTAGATGTGCACATCGGCACACTGCGCGAAAAACTCGGCGCTTACGGGAACGCTATCGAAACGGTGCGCGGTGTCGGCTACCGTCTGAATCCCCAACTGCTCTCGGAGCTGTAAGCGATGACAAAACGCATTTTCCGCTCAACCTGTCTTGTCGCGATCCTCGTCCTTTTGTCGGCAATTGTTCTGATTATGAGTGTCCTCTATGAGTATTTTGCCATTCTGCAAAAAACCGAGCTGAAGGAAGAACTCATCTTCGCCGCCAAAGGGGTGGAAAACGACGGTACAGCCTATCTCCACTCACTTTCCTTGACCAATACGCGCGTCACCTGGATCGCCAAGGACGGCACGGTCTTATTTGACAGCGTGGTTGACCCGAATGAACTGGGCGCGCACGAAGAGCGTGAGGAGATCAAAGAAGCGTTTGAAACGGGCTACGGTGAAAGTGTACGCTATTCCGACTCGCTCTTGGCGCGCCAGCTTTACGTCGCCGAGCGCCTTTCTGACGGAAGCGTGTTACGACTCAGCTCCCCCCGTGCTTCGGTGCTCGCCCTGCTCGGCGGCATCCTGTTTCCGACAGCCCTCTTCTTGCTGGGCGCTGTCCTACTTTCACTCTTTCTGTCGCTGGGCGTTTCGCGCAAGATCGTCAAACCGCTCAACGAGCTGGATGTAGACAATCTGAAGCGGGAGGATGTGTATGAAGAGCTCAAGCCCCTCTGCGACCGTCTGTCCACACAGAAAAAACATCTGGCAAAGCAGGAGGCTACCCTGCGACAAAAGGAAGACCAGTTCAACGCCGTCACCGAGGGAATGCGTGAAGGGATTCTGCTCATCGGGCCAAAACGGATCATCCTCAGTGCCAATACCGCCGCTCTTCACTTTTTTGATCTGACCAAGGATGCCATCGGGCGGGACATCTGTGCGATCGCGCCTAAGTTCCGTCTGGAAGCACTTCTGGAAGAAGCCGAGCGCAACCGATACGCCGAACGCTATCACCAAAATGATGCCAATCTTCATCACCTCATCGCCAATCCGATCCTCTCAGAGGGAAAAACGATCGGACTTTGCGTGGTGATCCTCGATATCACCGAAAAAAACAAGATTGAATCTCTGCGCCGTGAGTTTACCGCCAATGTCTCACACGAGTTGAAAACACCGCTCCACGCCATTTCGGGCTATGCCGAACTGCTTTTATCGGGAATGGTCAAGGAAGAAGACATTCCCGTCTTCTATCAGCACATCTACGACGAAAGCGGCAGAATGATCCGCCTTGTCGAGGATATCATCCGTCTGTCCTCGCTGGATGAGGGTGAGACCGAATCGGGAAGCTGTTCGCTTGACCTGTTTGCCCTTGCCTCGCTTGCCGCCGATTCTCTGCGCGAGCGTGCCGAGAAATCAGGGCTGACGATGACGCTGGAAGGCACTTCTGTCACC
>JAFTKF010000149.1 GCA_017453405.1 Clostridia bacterium | reverse complement strand
TGATCGACAGAGAAATGAAGAAAAAAGATCTCTGTGCCAAAGCCGGCATCAGCACGGCAACCATTGCCAAAATGGCAAAATGCGAAAGCATCACCACCGACTCGCTTTTGAAAATCTGTATCGCCCTGTCCTGCGATATTTCGGATATTATGGAAATCGTTGACACGCCCGAGAAGTGAAGAAAGCCCGAGCGCGATCACAAAAGGAAGTATATGAAAAAACAGAACATCGGAAAAAACGTATACGATGCCCTGCAGGAGAGACTGCACCTGATCTTCAAGGAATTTGACAATATTTTCGTTTCCTTTTCCGGAGGCAAGGACAGCTCGCTTCTTTTGGAACTCACACTTGCCTTTCAAAAACAGTATTATCCCGACAAAAGGATCGGTGTCTTTCATCAGGATTTTGAAGCACAGTACACCGTCACCACCAATTATATTGAAGAGACCTTCCGCCGTATCGAAAACGATGTCGATCCCTATTGGGTCTGTCTTCCGATGGCAACACGCACCGCGCTCAGCTCCTATGAAATGTTCTGGTATCCCTGGGACGACACCAAAAAAGAACAGTGGGTGCGCCCGATGCCTCAGCATCCCTATGTGATCAATCTCGACAATAACCCGATGACCACCTATCGCTACCGTATGCATCAGGAGGATCTTGCCAAGCAATTCGGCAGATGGTACCGTATGGCAAAGGGCGGCGGCAAGACGGTTGCCCTGCTCGGCATTCGCGCTGACGAATCCCTGCAGCGCTACAGCGGCTTTCTCAATAAGAAATACGGCTATCACGGGGAGTGCTGGCTTTCCCGCCAATTCAAGGATGTCTGGGCGGCATCCCCGATGTATGACTGGTCAGTGTCGGATGTCTGGCACGCCTATTTCAAGTTCGGCTACCGCTATAATAAGCTTTACGATCTCTATTATATGGCAGGACTGTCCCCCGATCAGATGCGCGTGGCATCGCCCTTCAACGACTATGCCAAGGACAGTCTGCACCTCTATCGCGTGATCGACCCCGAGATCTGGACAAGGCTTGTCGGCAGAGTCCGCGGCGTCAATTTCGGCGCGATCTACGGCAGGACAAAAGCCCTCGGCTATCGCAACCTGACCCTGCCCGAAGGACACACGTGGGAATCGTATACGCAGTTTTTGTTAAGCACCCTGCCCAAAAAGCTCAGAGAGGCATATATCGCCAAATTCAAGACCTCGATCGACTTCTGGCACACCACGGGCGGCGGTCTTGAAGAGCGCGTGATCGAAGACCTCATCGCACACGGCTACAAGATCCGCCGCAACGGCGTTTCGAACTATACGGTTTTGAAATACTCCCGTGTCATCTTCCTCGGAAAGATTCCCGACCATACCGACGACATCAAATCCTCGAAGGATATCCCAAGCTGGAAGCGGATGTGCTACTGCATCCTGCGCAACGACCACACCTGCCGCTTTATGGGCTTCGGACTCACAAGAGAGCAGCAAAAAAGGATCGAGCTTCTGAAGAAAAAATATCAGAATGTCGGCGAATGACCGCATCCGCCATAGCACCGTAGCATCACAAGAAAGGAGGGCGACCATATGAAATTCAAAAGCCCCGTATACCAAGTGATCGCCGTGCCGATCGAAAAGATCGCGCCCAATACCTACAATCCCAACGCCGTCGCACCGCCCGAAATGAAGCTACTGTATGACAGCATCAAGGAAGACGGCTACACCATGCCCATCGTCTGCTATCACGATACCGAAAACGACCGCTATGTCATTGTCGACGGCTTTCACCGCTACCGCGTGATGCTGGAGCACCGCGATATTTACGAACGGGAGGGCGGTATGCTCCCCGTATCGGTCATCAATAAATCGCTTGACCACCGTATGGCAAGCACCATCCGCCATAACCGCGCACGCGGCTCACACGATGTTGATCTGATGAGCAATATCATCAAGGAGCTGCACGAATTGGGCAGATCGGATGCGTGGATCTCCAAGCACCTCGGTATGGACCGCGATGAAATTCTGAGACTGAAGCAGATCACAGGTCTCACCTCGCTGTTTCGCGATATCGACTTCGGAGAAGCGTGGAAGCCCATCGAGGACACAAGCTACGACCTCTCCTTCCTCGATCATCTCGACGAAGACGCAGAAGACCTCGACGAACTTGACGAAGACAAACACACCGAAGACCTCCCCACCCCCGTCTGATCCCACACACCACCGCTACCACCAAATTCTGACCCCTTTGCAGAGACACATCATCACTGTCACACTTTTTTCAAACCCTTTCACAGACACAACCCCTCTATCACCCATTCCAAAAGTTTTTGTGGGGTTTGGGGCGCTTTTTTCAAAAAGCACCCCAAGAAAAACAATATCTTCATAGCAAATCAGCCGTTTTCAAACGCTCACACTCCCTGACAGCGTTTGAAAACGGCGCATTTTTATTTTCCCTGCGGTAACTGTTTCGGATGCTCATTCGCGCCGAGATCCTGCCGCTATGCGGCACCCTCCTTTGGTCGGGTTCAACTCCACGCTCAGGATGACAGCGGCTACCATCCCTCGCTCCAATTGTACCGAGCATTTTCCCTTCACGGTCATCCGTCACGCCCCTTGCGCCAAGCACCGCGAGGTGGGATCTCGCCTCACTTCGAGCGTGGACTTGGCTTTGTAGGAAGAAAGCGCCACCTTGTGTCAGCAAAACGCTGACACAAGGTGGCGCTCTTTTTGTTGATAACGGAATATCCTCAAACCGAGGCGAATCCTGCCATTAATACGCCACAGCCCAGAGAACCATGCTCTTGGCGGGCTTGCCGCAGCAAACGCAGGTGTCGGAAATTTCTTCCTGATCGAAGGGGATGCAACGCGAGCCAACGCCCGTGAGCTCCTTGACCTTGTCCTCACACGCTTCCTCGCCGCACCACATTGCCTTCACAAAGCCGTCGCCGTTCTCGGCAAGAGCCGTCTTGATCTCGTCAAGGGTCTTGCAACGGTAGGTGCGTCTTTCGCGGTTGGCAAGTGCCTTTTCATAAATACCGCGGCGCACGGCTTCAAGACGCTCAGCCACAGCCTCTTCGAGGTTGTCGAGCGATACGAATACCTTTTCGCGGTTGTGACGGGTGACGAGCACGCACTGATTGCCCTCGATATCGCGAGGACCGATCTCCAGGCGCACGGGAACACCCTTCATTTCATATTCGGCATACTTCCAGCCGGGCGACTGATCGCGGTCGTCAAGCTTCACGCGGAAGCACTTCGCAAGGCGATCGCGCAATTCACGCGCCTTGTCAAGAACACCTTCCTTGTGCTGTGCCACGGGAATGATCACGATCTGCGTAGGCGCAACCGCAGGGGGGAGCACAAGACCGTTGTTGTCGCCGTGCGTCATAATAATGCCGCCGATCATACGGGTGGTACAGCCCCACGAGGTCTGGAAGGGATGGGCGATCTTGTTATTTTTATCGGTATAGGTGATGTCAAACGCCTTGGCGAAGCCGTCACCGAAGAAATGCGAGGTTGCCGCCTGCAGTGCCTTACCGTCGTGCATCAGAGCTTCGATGCAGTAGGTGTCTTCCGCACCCGCAAACTTGTCCGATGGGGTCTTCTTGCCGCGTACCACGGGAATGGCAAGCTCGTTTTCGTGGAAATCGGCATAGACATTCAGCATCTGCTCGGTCTTTTCCACAGCTTCCTCATAGGTTGCGTGAAGGGTATGACCCTCCTGCCACAAAAATTCGCGGCTGCGGAGGAAGGGGCGCGTGGTCTTTTCCCAACGAACGACCGAGCACCACTGGTTATAGATCTTGGGAAGATCGCGATAGCTCTTGACCACATTCGCGAAATGCTCGCAGAAGAGCGTTTCAGAGGTGGGGCGCACGCAAAGACGCTCGGTCAGAGGCTCACTGCCGCCGTGCGTGACCCAAGCCACCTCGGGCGCAAAGCCTTCCACGTGATCCTTCTCCTTATTGAGAAGGCTTTCGGGAATGAACATCGGCATATAGACATTTTCCGTGCCCACTGCCTTGAATTTCGTATCAAGAATCTCCTGAATGTTCTCCCAGATGGCATAGCCGTAGGGACGCAGGATCATACAGCCCTTGACCGAGGAATAGTCGATCAGCTCTGCTTTTTTTACAATATCCGTATACCACTGCGCAAAATCCTCGTCCATCGAGGTGATCGCAGCTACCATTTTTTCTGCCATATCTGAAACTCCTTTGTATCGTCCTTATTTTGCAATCGAGGTAATGATCTCAAGCCCATCGCCCGAAGCGACAGCCGTAAGACCGCGAGGGAGAAGAATGCTTTCACCCTTCTTGATCGAAACACCGCCCACCGTGCCTTCGCCCGACAGCGCAAGAATATGCATAAACGAGGTATCCGAGCCAAGCGTGATGTCGCCTGTCAGCACGTGACGGTCTACCTTGAAATAACGGCAGTTCGCAAGGGATGCCGCATCCTTGCCGTCCTCATAGCGGATGGCGTTGATCTCGTCTTCGGTATAGTCCACGATCACATCCAGCGCCTTATCAACGTGAAGCTCACGCAATTTGCCGTCCTTGCCGCGGCGCATATAGTCGTATACGCGGTAGGTCACGTTCGAGCTTTGCTGGATCTCCGCAATGAGAATGCCCGCGCCAATCGCGTGTACCAGTCCCGAGGGGATGAAGAAAATGTCGCCTTTCTTCACATCCACCGCGTTCATATATTTCTCCAGCGTGCCGTCGGCAACCGCCGCGCGGAACGCATCCTTGTCATAATCCTTAAGACCGTATACCAATTTTGCCCCCGGCTCGGCATCCACAATGTACCACATTTCGGTCTTGCCGTATTCGCCTTCCTTTTCCTTGGCATAGGTGTCATCGGG
>JAFTKF010000148.1 GCA_017453405.1 Clostridia bacterium | reverse complement strand
TTTTTCCGCGAAGCTTGGCTGGATCAACGACCCCAACGGTCTTGTGTATGCCGAGGGCAGGTATCATATGTTTTTCCAGCACAATCCTGCCGACAGCAATTGGGGCAATATGACTTGGGGACACGCCGTTTCCACCGATCTTGTGCACTGGAAGGAGCTGTATGCGGCGCTGCAGCCCGACAGCCTCGGTACGATGTTTTCGGGCAGTGCGATCGTGGATACGCGCAATGTCACGGGGCTGAAGGAAGGGGATCACGATCCGATCCTGCTTTATTATACCGCGGCAGGTGGCAATTCCGCCATTTCGCACGGCAAGCCCTTTACCCAATGTATGGCATATTCGCTTGACGGCGGCGTGACCTTTCAAAAATACGCGGGCAATCCCGTGATCGGACATATTGAAAGCGGCAACCGTGACCCCAAGGTCGTGTGGTGTGAGGAAATGGGCTGTTATCTTCTGGCACTCTATCTTGATCGGGATGAATACGCGCTGTTTCGTTCAGAGGATCTTCTACATTTCACCGAGCTTCAGCGTCTGCATCTTGTGGGTGACGGGGAATGCCCCGCTTTCTATCCGCTTGCGGTGGAAAACGAGGAAAATGTGAGAAAATGGGTATTCAGCGGCGCATCCGATCGCTATCTTGTCGGCAATATCAAAGGCTCTCGCTTCGTTCCCTCTCAGGAATCAAAGCCCTATTTCTACGGTCATCGCACAAGCTATGCCGCCCAGACCTTTTCGGGTCTTTCCGATCGCCGTGTCAAGATCGCGTGGGATGTGCTTCACGCGCCTGAATCGGTGTTTGAAAATCAGATGGGCATTCCCACCGAGGTCAAGCTGTATCGCATCGGGGAGGACTATCGCCTATCCACCCTTCCCGTGGCGGAATTTTCCTCGCTTCGGGTCAAGAGCGAGTGCCTTTCGATTGATTCTTCCTTGGGTCTTCGCCATCCACTCTCCCGTTTGCCGTATGAGATCGAAGTGAAAGCACCGAAGGAAACGGCGGATTTTGTGATACGCTTTTTCGGCTATGAACTATGGGTGAAGCCATCGGAAAACACCTTGTCCTATCACGATGTGGTGATGCCGCTGTCCTATACGGGCGGCGATATTACACTGCGCCTGATTTCGGATGTTCTGGGGCTTGAAGTCTTCTCTGACGGCGGTTTTGTCTATTCGGTCATCGGCTCGCTTGCCGATTACGGCATCCGTTATCTAACGGTAGCTTCCCTGACCGGCGAGGCATTGCCCGATGTTACCGTCACACTGCATACCCTGAAGGAAATTTGGTGAAGGCTCGGTTTTCCTTGCATCAAAAACGGATACAGACACGCTTGAAGGGGTGTTCAAAAACTTCTTCCATTGTTTTTGCTATAGATTTCTTTTGACAGCCGTGGTATAATGGACTTACAAAAGGAAGAAAGGAGCGGAGGTATGAAGCATCCGAACGGAAAGGATATTTTTCCCGAAAAGCTTCTGAAGCAGATACAGAAATATGTGTCGGGCAGATCGGTCTATATTCCGGCAAAGGAAACGCGGCGATCCTGGGGAGAAGCATCGGGATATAAACGGCAGATCGAGAAGCGAAATCGGGAGATCAAGACCAAATTCCAAAACGGCAGTTCGGTTTTTGCGCTTTCCGAAGAATACTTTCTTTCTGTTGAATCCATTAAAAGAATTGTCTATTCCAAAAAGGGGGAACGTACTGTGTCAAACGATCAGAATTTTGAAATCCAAAAAGACGCGCTGGTGAAGTACATCGGCTCATCGGCATCGGTTGTCATTCCGAGTGAAGTGAAGTCCATCGAAAAAGAGGCATTTGCGAGGGCTGTGCACCTGGAGGCGGTCACGATTCCCGACAGTGTCCGCCGCATTGGCATTGGTGCTTTCAAGGGCTGTACCGCGCTTTCGCGTATTTCTCTCCCCGTGCACATCACCGATATTGGCAGTGGCACGTTTCAGGATTGCACGCAGCTTTCTGAGCTTGAGATTCCCGCAAGCGTCTGCCTGATCGGCTACGGTGCATTTCGGGGATGCCGCAGCCTTTCCTTGATCACCCTTCCCGAGAATCTTTCGGATATCGGGTGCAACACCTTTCGCGACTGTGTTGCCTTAGCAGAGATCACCGTTCCCGATCGCGTGACGGTCATTGGCTACAGCGCCTTCCACGGATGCCGCAATCTTGTGCAGGTCACCGTTCCCGCAAGTGTGGTCAGTCTGGGCAGGGGTGTTTTTGCCGGTTGTGAAAAGCTTACCCGTATCACCTACCGCGGCACCTGCGCGGAATGGGAGAAGATCGACAAATCTTCGCAATGGGATCTTGGTATGCCGCAGTACACCGTTGTCTGCACAGACGGGCTGATCGAGTGATCTTTTTATGCCGTGTCGGATCAAAGCATCCGACACGGGCAAAGGCTTTGAAGAAATATTCGCCGGATATTTCTTCAAAGCCTTTCCGGATTATTATGAAAATTGTTGCAAAATTCGTAAAAATTATTGAAAAGCAGTAGGAGGTATGCTATACTATCCATAACAGAATACACAATTCTTATTGTTTTCAGGGAGGTATCTTGCAATGCGTTTGATTCGATTTTTATCAACAGTTTTGTCGTTTTTGATGTTGCTCGGTACGGCTTCGATGCTTTTTGTCGCCTGCGGCGGAGGCGATACATCTGAGCTGACAACCACCGAGACACCCACAACGACAAAAATACCGACAACGACAAAAACACCCACAACGACCGAGACGCCCGCAACCACTACGGCTCCGATCACAACCGAAAAGCCCCTTCCGCCGCAAACCGATCCGATTTCTCAGGAAGGGCTTATGCTCTGGTATGACTTTGAAAACGGACAGGCGAACGATGTTTCGGGAAATGACAGAAGCGGCAGTGTCTACGGCACGATGGACACCGTTTCCGGTGTCTGGGGCGATGCGCTGTTTTTCAGCGGCGGTTATGTGGATATGCCCGATCTTGATTTTTCCAATGTGCAGAATTTCAGTGTTTCGATCTGGGTTTGCCCCCTGCGCGCCACGAAAAACACGCGTGTATGGGTATTCAGCCCCTCAACCGACACATCCTTTGCTCTTCTTGCGCCTTCGGGTGAGACGAGCACGTATGCCGGTATGTTGAAAGTCAGCGGATCTACCAAAAAAGCAGAATCTCCGCAGACCTTTGCCAAGAATGCCTGGAAGCATATTGTTGTTACCTATAGCGGTGAGGACGGACGAACGCTTACAGTCTATGAGGACGGTGTGAAGCAAGCATCCGTGAATGCGGGTTCCGCATTGCGTTCGCTGGGTCTTACGACCGAAAATACGCTTGGCCGTGCCGAGCGTGTGGCGATGCATGATTTTTACGGATATATGGACGATTTCAAGGTATATTCCCGTGCCTTGACAGAGGACGAGATCTCCTTGATGACCAATCAGGGCTTTAAGGATCTGATGCAAACCGCCGCCGAGAGCTTTTCACTGGCAAGCTTTAATGGTATGACAAAGCTTGATGCGGTGATGCAGAGCATCACCTTGCCCGACAAAAAGGATTTTTCGAGTCTTTCGCTGGATTCGCTGAAATGGACGAGCAGTAATTCCGCCGTGCTTGGCGATGACGGCGCTTTTTCCGATCCCACTGCCGCAACTTCAATTGCGCTTACGCTGGAAATGAAGCGGGGAACTTTGACATATACGCATACCGTTCCCGTAACGGTGAAGCCAAAGGGCAGTATCGTTCCCGACCGTTTGGAGATCCCTACCTGTATCGGCAACTGTCCGACCTTGCCCGAGGTGATCTCTGCCAATAACGGCAGTGCCTCTCTTTCGGTGGCGTGGGAAACGCCGAAAGCCGATCAGTACGCCACGCTATGTGCCACACCCGGCAGCTTTACGGTGGACGGCACGGCATCCGACGGCACAAAGGTTTCTGCTACGGTGATCGTCCGCGACGATCTTTTCGAAAATCCTCTTATGGTACCCTCCTCACCCGACCCGTATATCACCTATCACGAGGGCTATTATTATTACGTGAAGACCTCGGTGGGTAAGATCTGTATAGCCAAGGCGCGCCGTCTGCAGGATATCGGTGCCGCGCCCTTGATCCCCGTCTGGTCGGATAGCGCGAATTATTCGGAATATTGGGCACCCGAGCTTCACTTTGTTGACGGTTGCTGGTATGTGTATTTTGCGCCGAAATCCAAGGCGTTGAACAGCCGCCGTATGTTTGTTCTGCGCTCGACCGAGCCTGAAAATGCCCAAGCGCCTTACGAAATGGTGGGACAGATGGGACCCACCGTCTACAACGAAACAACCGAAACGTGGGAGCTTGATCCCAATGAGGATATTTATGCACTTGACGGAACGGTGCTTGATCTTGGTGATCGCAAGTATTTCATCTATTCCGCTCACAAAGCCAAGGGCGTAACGACCCAGCAGCTTTTCATCAATGAAATGGCAGATGCAGTTACCCTGATGGGCAGTCGCGTGAAGCTTCCCGCAGGCGGTACGCGCTGGGAGCAGATGTGCGATATCGGCGACCCGATCTGCGAAGGACCGCAGATCCTCCGTCATAACGGTAAGGTGTTTGTTCTGTATTCCACCGATATGTCCAATTATCAGTGGTATCAGGTCTGCGCTCTGTATGCGGATGAAAGCAGTGATCTGTTAGATCCGAACAGCTGGACCAAAATTGAAGGACCTCTTCTCAATAAATCTCTTGTTCCGGATGATGACACGCTGGCACCCGGTCACGCCTGCACGGTGAAGTCCCCCGACGGCAAGGAAGATTGGTTGATCTATCACGCGTTTGACGGCAATACCGAAAGTCTGAGCGGTGAACAGGAGGCTCGCTGTGCCCGTGCACTGAAAATTGAATGGGATGAAAACGGAATGCCCGTTATGGGCAATCCGATTGCCTTTGATGTTTTGCAAACGGCACCTTCGGGCAGTACGGACGGTGCGGTTGCTCTCCGATATGAAGCGGAATACGCGGTAAGAGGAGCGGGAACACGCATCATTGCGGATACCCGTGCGGCAAACAAAAAGAGCGTTCTGCTTTCTGCATCGCGCCAATCCGACATTACCTTTACGATCAATGTCCCAGAAGATGGCAGATATCTGATCAGCGTGATCGGCAGCGGTGTCTATCAGAAGGATGTATCGCAGTTGATTTCCGTTGACGGCACGGAATATAAGCTGAAGCAGAGTATGAACCGACTGAATGCCAACCAAAGCTCGCAGGCGATCGGTGATCTGCGTGCCATGCCGTCCTGTCTGTATGATTCGCCGAACGGAGACGGTCTGTATCTTGATCTGAAGGCAGGAAGCCATACCTTTGTGATCACGGCAGGCGATGCGGATAGCTGCGTAGACTATATTTATCTCCTTTGCGAAAAGTAATCCTCAGGAAAGAGAAAACAGCGGCTCTCTTATGGCAGCGGCAAAGCTTTTCTGTGTGAAGAAACCGATACCCCCGACAGATTTTTGACGGTCTGTCGGGGGTTACTTTTTTGTGTGTATCATTCAGTTTTGCCGAGAGCGGATTTGCCGCAAGTGGTGATGATCTTTGGGATGGCGGCTATGGCTTTGGGAATTGACAAGGGGCGATCGGGGTGGTATAATGATGACAAAGCAAAGAAAGGATCGTGTGCTATGATAGGAAAATGGATCACAACAAGTCCCGAGGTGACGACCCCGATGTTTGTCAAGCGCTTTACTGTCGATTCCCCGAAACGGGTGCGGCTTTCGATCACGGGGCTTGGGTATTTCTTTTTTACCGTCAACGGACAGCGCGTGAGTCGGGATCTGTTCACGCCCGCGCAGACCGATTATATGCCGAGAGATACGGCAAGCTTTACCTACCCCATTCACGATACCCTGACGCACAAGGTGTTGTATCTTGAATACGATATCACGGCGTTTGTCTCCTCGGGTGAAAATACGCTCGAAGTGGTGGTGGGAAACGGATGGTTTCGTCAGCCGGAGCGGATCGCCGAGGGAAAGACCGACTACAGCGACACACTTTGCGCGTGGTTTACGATAGAGATCGAGGACGCTTCCGGAACTCGCCAAACGGTATATTCGGATGGCAGTGAGGACTGCTTCGTGTATCCGATCTTGGAAAGCAATCTTTTTTTGGGGGATGTGATCGATACCCGAATGTTCCGCTCGCCCCTTCCCGAAGCGCCCACGTATTTGTTTGACGGAAGCCGCTTGGGTACGCTTGTTCGGCAGACCTGCCCACCCGATCGTGTGATTCGGCATATCGTTCCCGCGTCCTTGGGCGGAGGCTTATATGATGCCAAAGAAAATGTGAGCGGCAGAGTCTGCTTGACCGTCCGCGGAAGCGCAGGCGATACCGTCAGCGTTTTCCACGCCGAGGAGATTTGTGAAAACGATCTTGATCACGCCTCGTGCGGCGGCGGATACCGCTGTCAAAGCGGTATGCCTCAGCTGCAGCAGGATCGGTATATTTTGAGTGGCGGCGAACAGACGCTTTGCCCCGAATTTGCCTATCACGGCTTTCGCTATTTCAAGGTGGAGGGAAACTGTCAGGTGCTTTCGCTTACGGTGGAGGTCATTCATACCGACCTTCCCGTCACATCCTCGTTTTCCTGCTCCAATGAGACGGTCAATTGGCTGTACGACGCCTTTCTTCGCTCGCTTTTGTCCAATTTTCACGGCTCGATCCCGTCCGACTGTCCGCACAGAGAGCGCTTGGGCTATACGGGAGACGGTCAGGTTACGTCTCTTGCGGGAATGCTGACGCTTCGTTCCCGCGAAGCTTACCGCAAGTGGATCGACGATATTCTGGACTGTCAGTGCCAAAAGAGCGGACACGTACAGCATACCGCTCCCTTTGGCGGCGGCGGTGGCGGTCCGGGCGGATGGGGCTGTGCCATTGTATTCGTTGTGTATCAATATGACAAGGTGTTCGGCGACGAGGCGCTTTTGCGAGGCGCGTTTCCTTCAATGCTTCGCTGGCTTTCGTATCTTGAAAGCCGCTGTGAAAACGGACTTGTGGTGCGCGAGGAAGCGGGCGGTTGGTGTCTTGGCGACTGGTGCGCCCCTTCCGAGACCCGATTGCCTGCGGAATTTGTCAATACCGCTTGTCTTGTGAAGGCGATTTCCCTGATGGAGGAAATATCCGCAAGGCTTTCGATCGACACGCCCGAACTGCAGGGGCAAAAGGAGCTTCACAAAAAGGCGTTGTTTGACGCTTTTTATCAGAACGGCAGTTATCTTGAGGGCGAACAGGGCGCGGATGCCTTTGCGCTTTGGGCAGGGCTTACGGGAGACGGGCTTCGGGAAGCCTTACTGCGCCGCTATGAAGCGAGGGATACCTTTGACACCGGCTTTCTTGCAACCGAGATCCTTTGCGATCAGCTCTTTGCGCTTGGACGGGGGGATCTTGCCGTCAAGCTGATGGGAAGCGACAGCGAAACGGTGGGCTTTCACTTTATGCGCAAGCACGGCGCGACCACCTTGTGGGAATGTATGGACTCTGTTCACGCAAGCCACAATCACCATATGTTCGGCGGTTGCGTGCACACGCTGTTTACCGGAATTCTCGGCGTGAAGCTGTCGGGCGGCAACGTGTTTCTTGCGCCCAGTCTGAATACGGGGCTTGCCTATGCGCAGGGAAGTCTTACGCTTTCGCAGGGAAGCCTTTCTGTGCGCGTGGAAGACGGCACCGTTACGGTAGAAACCGAGTTTCCCATTGAGGTGATTCTTGAAAATAAACGTACCGTTGCGCCCGTCGGCAAAACGGTCATATCCAAAGAATCGCTCGTGTAATACAAAAACCAATCCGCATACAAGCCGAGGCTTGATGGGATTGGTTTTTGGTGTATTCAGCCCGTGACGACACCCTCGGGGGTAATAAGAAAACGGTAGTTGCCGCTCTCCAGCGTCAGGGCAAGGCGGTTGTTTTCAAAAGCGTATGCATCGGGGGAGAAAAGAGCGCCTTGTGTTTTCAGAAAGGAAGCATCCCGGCAGGGAAGGATCACCCTTGCGGTTGTTCCGATCGGTATGCGAAGTCTTATCAGAAGAGAGCTGTCTTTTTGCAGCTCCCAGTCGCTGACAAGCTCGCCTCGCACCGTTTGTAAGTGACAACGGACATAACCCACGCGCGGTGTGATTCTCGGAAAGAGTGTTACGGTCTTGAAGCCATCGGTCATATCGTGAACGCCCGCAAGATAGCGGAACAGCCATTCGTCGTATGTACCGAGAAAATAGTGATTGTGCGAGCGCGCGGTGTTTTCAAAGCCCTCCCACGTGGTATCCGAGCCCTGCTCGATCCAGTAGCCCCAAGAGGGATAGGTGGTGTTGGTGAGGATGTCTACGGCAAGCTCGTGATGTCCTGCCTCGCTGAGGATCGGGAGTAACAGCTTCGTTCCCACCATACCGGTGTCAAGGTGATTGTTTTTGGCGGCAATATCACGCACCAGATTTTCGATCACGCGACCGCGGTGCTCCTCGGGGCAGAGCCCGAAGGCAAGGGGGACTAGGTTTGATGTCTGACGGTATCGGCTACGGGAGGAAGAACCGTCCCAGAAGGCACTTTCGTATATGCCCTTTTCGGCGTTATAGAAGGCGTTATGGAAGGCGGTGTAAAGTCTCTCGGCGCTTTTTTTGTAAAATGCCGCTTCTTCCTGCTTATCCAAAAGGCTTGCCATTTCCGCCATTCGCGAAAGGATCAGATAGACATAACCCGTTCCGCAGATCGAAGAGCCTTCCGAGGGGCAGGCGGCAGTGGGGGCATCGGGGTCCATACCGCCAAAGGGCGCTACCCAGTCGGCAAGCTGATCGTTTTGCCAGATCAGATCCCGTTTTTCAAGCTCACAAAGATATGCCGCCACCTGCCTTGTCATCGCTTGCCAGAAGCGTTCCACCGTACTGCGAGAGCCGTAAAAGCATAGCATCTCATATACCGCATTGATCAGAACGCCGTTCCATACCACCTGATTACCCAGCCCCCAGTTTGCCGTGGGCGCGATCACGGGGACAACGCCCCTTTCATCGGCGGCATCCTCCAGATCCTTCAGGAATTTGAGGGTGAAGGGCAAGATGGCGTAGTTGAAGCAGATGGATTCCAAGGATACGTGAAAATCCCCCGTCCAACCGTTCTTCTCCCATACGGGGGTATCGGTGGGCTTGCCCTGCAGATTGTTATGCACGGTGCGGCGCATTGCTAAGTGCAGGCGGTTGATCAGCGCGTTTCCCGTTTCAAGCGTGGCACTTGATGCCACATCGTTGGCAATGAAATAACAGGTGACATCCTCGGGCGTAAGACTGCCGCTGTAGTTTTCTACCTGCACATAGCGATAGCCTTTATAACTGAACTTCGGCTCATAGCATTCTCCCTTGACACCCTTGGCGGTATAGTGATCGATCTGAAAGGCAATACCGAAATCGGTTGGCTTTTTCAGATAGCCGTCCTTTTGCAGCTGTTCGCCGTAGGTGACCGTGATCGTTTCGCCTTCGGGGGCGTCGAGGCAAAGCTTCACCCAGCCGGTCGTCATCACGGGGGCTTTGATCAGATACGTGCCGTCACTCAGGCGACTCACCTCGGGCACAAAGCTTTGCAGGCGGCGCATAGGCTCCATTTCTCCGAAAACAAGCTTGCCTTGCGGCTCTGCGGCGGCGGTGGCAAACGCCCAATGGCTGTCGTCAAAATCGGCATTCAGCCAACCGCCCTCCTCCCGTCTTGCATCATAACGGTCGCCCAAAAGAATATTGTTTGAAAGGATCGGACCGTCGGTCTTCACCCGCCAGCTTTCATCGGTGACGATGGTATCCTCCGTACCGTCCGCGTAAGTCAGATACAGCATCGCGCGAAGCTTCGGACGATCCCGCCAAACGGCGTTTTGCCAATTCCATACACCCACATCGTTGTGATAAAAACCGTCACCAAGCTCTACGGTCAGGACATTGCTCCCGCTTGTCAGAAGGGTACTGAGATCGAATACCCGATAGTGAACGGTGTCCTCGTATTGCGTATGGGCGGGATTCAAAACGGTATCATCTGCAAAAGCGCCGTTGATTTTGACTTCATACAGCCCCAAGCCCGAAAGATAAAGGCGGGCAGACGCAAGCGTGCTTCTTAGCAAAAAGGTTTTTCTGAACATCGGGGCTGATTCCGTCCCATCCCCCTCACGGGGCGCGGTGATCCAGATGCCCTGCCATTCGCTCGGATGCAGGATACCGGTTTCAAACACGCCGATCTCGCCAAAGTCTCCCGCCCTGCCGTTTTCATCCCAAACGGCAACGCGGAAGTAATAACGGCTGCGGGATGTCAGGGGCTTGCCGCGATAGGCAATATCGTAATTGCTGTCATCTTCGGTTTTTCCGGAATCCCAAAGGTCGCCGCACAGACATTCTGCCTTTTTTAGAGAAGAGGAAACCAGAATGCGATAGGCGCTTTGCGATCGATGATAGCCTTCGCCGCGCAGAAGCCAGGAAAAACGGATCTCGCTGTCGATTCCCATCGGTGCGTGCAGTCCGTTTACCCGTAGCGCATAGGCAGAAAGTCCTGTGGCTCTTGGGGTCGTATCGGTTAGGGTTTTCTGATCGTTCATAGTTGCCTCTCCTTTTGATTGGGTCGTCGGAGTTTTCTTTATTCTATCACAAGATTCCCCGAAAAGCAAGAGCAGGCTTCTGTGGAGAACGTATCACGGATACGGCAACACCCCGACAAGACCGTCTTGTCGGGGTGTTACGCTGTGCTGTCGGGTGGGGTGAATTTATACCACCTGATAGATTCTGCATTCGGGATGCGCAAGCTTCAATGCTTGGGAAACATAGTCGAGGCATTGCTTGGGCAGTCTGATCTGATTGATGATGCCGACGCAGGTGGGGATCACAAGAACGCCGAAGGCGATGAACACGGCGATGCCTCCCACGATGACCTTATCCGCCCACTTGCCCCATCCCGCGCTCAGCTCGTAGCTGTTGTCCTTGGTGCGGCGAACGACCAGGCGAATGGCATAGGACATGCCTGTGGCGTTGCGGACCCAGCTTGTTTTTCGGGCTTGCATACAAGTCTCGCCGTTTTCGGTCACACACTGCTGGGTTTCGTAGCCGAGGCTTTCATAATAGGCGGTGGCGCTTTGCAGGATCTCTTCCTCGGTGGTGTTGCATTTGACAATTATTTTTTTCATCGGTAGTCTCCTTTTTCTTTTGATCGGGTTAGCTGTCTTTGACAGTGTCGTAAATGTACTTGCCCAAGGCGCAAACGCCCAAGGCGGCAAGTAGAGCCAGTGCGGTCGGGTCTCCTGCGGTTGCGCGGGGGATCAGTCTTGCGATATTCTTATAGATCTGTGTCATAGTCAATACTCCTTTGTTATCGGTATACGGTTGGTGATTGGTGAAGGGATCGCGAGTTTTTGTTATTTTGCGTCAATGTAGATCCGGCACTGCGGATTTTGCTCTGCGACGGTTGCGCTCATACGGTCAAGGCACGCGTTCGGCAGCTTTGCCTGATTGACCATACCGACGACGGACGGAATGATCATCCACCACAGGGCGATAAAGGTTGCAAAGGTGGCTACGGTGCTTTTCAGAAACCATTCGCCCCAGCCTGCGGTGACGACATAGCGGTTTTCGGACGGATGGCTGACAATGACCTGCAGGGCGTAGGATGTGCCCGAGCATTTGCGGATCCAGCTGCTCTTGCGAGCCTGAATGCCGATCTCGCCGTTTTCGGTGATGACATCCTGAATGTCAAAGCCTTCTTCGAGGAAGTAGGTTCTGGCGGCGTTTATGATCTCCTGTTCCGAAGTGGTGCTGCATACGATCGTTCTCGTTTTCATTTGTATTTCTCCTTTTTGATTTGTGGTCTTTTGTGTTTGTGACTGTAGTTTAGCACAAGTCTTTTTGCTTTTTTAAAAGGTGTTTCCGGTACGTTTGTTTCTTTTGCTTTGGTGACTTCATTGTAGCACAGCGAGCTTGCAGGTTTTAAAAAGCGTTTCCGCTTGGAAAAACCGGCGGAGAGAGGGGAGAACACAATAAAAAAAGGGTTGCACAGTCCCGTTGGGGGCGTGTGCAACCGTTTTTATGCAGTTCTTGTGATGGGGCGCGTCAGGAAGCGTAGAAGCAGTACTGCGGGAGAGGATAAATATCCGCGCCGACAATGATGAAGGTCATCACCTGATCTTCCCACTCAATCAGGACGCTGTTGTCGTCGTCAAGCTTGTAGTAAGAGAGGAGGGCTGTATCGCTGTCGTCGGTGAGGACGGGGGTGAAGCCGAGCAAGAGTAAGATTTCAAGATACTCTGTATGGTCTTCTTTGGAAACCGCCGATTCGATCACCAAACGGTTCGGTGTCAGGGTGATGGGTGCTTGGGGGGCGAAGATATCCTGAGTGTCACCGTCCGAATAGAAATAGAAGAAGGTGTCCTTGCTGTAATCAAAGAAGGGAAGCGGGAAACAAAAACCGTCCCCGAGATCGACGAGCGATGCGGTGAGCTGTTCGATATTATTGGTGGCGAAGAGATCGGCAAGCTGATCTGCCGCGACCGTAAGCTCACCCACGATCGTGTTCAGCTCGTTGATATTGGCTTCCAGCTTATCGAGCACCGCCTCCTGACGTTCGGCATTTGCCGAAAGCGTTTGGGAGAATGCGGGCAAATACTTTGCCACGGCAGGCGTGTTCTCCTGAATGAATGCCAAAAAGTCGTCTCTGATGGTCTCGCTTTTCAGAGAAAGGATCACGTTGTCGGTAAATACCGCCAATTGCTCCAGCGTGATCTCCACACCTGTGATGGCATTTTGGGTATATTTTTGACAGCCCTGAAAGGAGGGCGTGAAGAAGGCGTTGAAGTAAAGGTCGGAAAAAAGGATCTGGCAGGTGTCAAGAAATTCTGTCATACTGCTCTCCCAGCGATTCATTTCCTCCCATATGCCGCTCACATCATAGCCTGCCGCGATAAGCTCGGTGTGCTGTTCGGGCGTGAGCGTGTAGGTGGGAAAGCTGAGCTCTGCCCAATGTGCTTCCAGAGAACCGAGGGCGGCTCTTGCGTTGGTCAGTGTGGAAAGGCTTGGCTGTTCATAAAAGGCTTCCACATACGAAAGCATCCAGGACATATCAAGGCACAGGCTTTCCTTGTGAACCAGATACTTAGACCAGTCTGCGGCAAACGTGCGTCGGAAGGCTTCATCGACGGCATCTGTCGAAGGGGGTGCTTCGGTGGTTTCGGGTGTGCTTACGGAGGACGCGCTTGTGGTGGGCGTGCTTGTCGCAGGGGTATCGTTGCAAGCGACGAGGGAGAGCGTCACAGCGAAAAGAAGCAAAAGCACGCAGAGGACGAGAAAACGGTGCTTCATGATGGTGTCTCCTTTTGATTTTGATAGAGAATATAAGCCCCTTGGCTTTGTAAATTAAGGTATTGATCCTTTCGTTTTCCCATAAGGTTCTGCAAGCGGTCGCGTAAGGCAATGGGGCTTTCCTCGGTGGGAACACGGTCGTTGATCGGATGGGTTGCGCTTAAAACGGCAGTCCAGCTGTTGACGTGCATTGCTTTGACCTCGTCGCCGCTTTGCGAAAAGGCATCCATTGCCGCGTACAAATGGGCGCGGCAGGCGATGGCATACAGGGTAGCGGTGATCTCGGCATCAAGCTCGATGAGGTCCGACACCGTTTTTGTATACGCCTCGCCGTATTTTGAAAAGACGGTATCATCGTGCATCATATACGAAAACGCGCCTACGATATCGGCATATTGCACCTCTCGTTCTTCGATCAGGGTGAATAATTGGAGATATTCTTCGGTTTGCAGCTCCTGCTGTGTCCATTCAAACACCTCGCCGCTTGCAAGAAGCAGCTCGACTCGGCTCTGATAGGCGCCGGAGGGCAGGTTGGCGCTGATAAACTTTGACGAATGCTCATATTCCGCAAGGGATGCGGCATACGCCTCGGGCGTTTCGGCAAGGGCATCGGTCAGCTTGCGGATCGCGCTGTACTGCAGGCTTGACACCTGATAGGCGTTCAATGCGTCGGTCAATACCGTTATGGCGTAAGATTCCTGATAGGGAATGGCGGGGTCGGGAGCGCTCTTCACACAGGCGAGGGCGATCGCTCCCGCAAGCACAAGGCAAATGACAGCGATCAGGCTGTGCTTGATCGCCTGATAGCGAACAATCCTTTTTTTTATGGCGGTATGCCCCGCCGCGAGATGGTCGGTGATGATCTGATGCGCGAGCACATATTGCCCTTGCTCGTTTTTGATCAGCAGTCCGAGCCGTTGCCACAGTAATTTCCGTACAAGGATATCATACCAGTCGTCGGCGGATTCGATCCCGTCGAGGATCGTGCGTTTGTGTCCGATCCACTGCGGAAAGGCTTTAATGAGAAGGGGCGAGCGGATCAGGCGATACGCGGCGGCGCTTTCCTTGAACAGCGCGGCATCGTCGCAGGGCAGTCCCGATTTCTGAAGCCTTGCGGCAATTCTCGGAAGCACAAGCTGTACGGCGACTTCGATCTTCAGGCGCAGGGAGCTGTCCTCGGGCAGAGTGGCAAGCTCTTTCTGAACAAGAGAGTCGAGATAGGCTTCCACCAGCTCCTCGCCGCTTTTTGCCTGCGGCTGTGTGCCGTTTTGCTCGGAAAGCCCGAGAAACATCGAAAGCATGATCGGTGTTCTCAAAAGCTCTTGCATCGTGGGGGAATCGGGCATCAGCAAGTGATGGCGTGTGAGGACGGTCTGTACCTCGCCAAGCGTGAGAGGTGAGAGCTGCAGGTGACGAAAGCCCTCAAGCGCGCAGTCGGTGCGCGAGGTGATGTACAGTCGGATGCCGTCAAGCCTTGCAAGCGAGGCGATCTCGTCAAGAAGATAGGAAACGCCTTCGCTGACTTCGTTCAGCCCGTCAAGGAACAGTACGACACAAGGGCGTGTACCGCCGTCGTGCACCAAGGGCTTTGTCAGCAGTTGGTGCAGTGCGTGACGCGCCTCACGGTAGTTTTGAACATTGGCTTTGAAGTGAAGATTTTCAAGAATTTTATCGGTAACGGTATGAGAATCCGCGCAAGCGCCGTGTAACGACAGATACACGATGGCAGGCGATTGGGGAGAATAGCGCTTACTGCTCTGCAAAAGCGCATAAAGCATCGAGGTGGTTTTGCCCATACCGCCGGGCGCACTCACGAACAGATGGCTTTCGCCGTCTGTGAGCGCACGGATGGAAGCATCCATTGATTTTCGCCCATCGGTCTCGGACTGCGTGAACATAGGGAAGAGCGATTCCCCGTCGCGCAGATACCGAAGAGCGGTGTTGCTTTGAATCAAGCTTTGCACGGTTCGCTTGCCTGCCTCCCAAAGCGCCCAATGGGTAATGCCGACACCTTGGATGCGGTCGTCAAGCTCCTCAAAGGCAACGAGCATTTCGTCTACGGTAGCGTAGCGCCTTGCCCCGATCGCGGATAAGCCGCGATACAGGATCTCTTTGACCATACTGATGCAGGTCTCGGGCAAGCCCTGCAGGATCTTGCAGTGAGAAACGGCAGGGGGCGTTTTCCGGTGGACTTCAAAGGGCTGAAGCGCATATCCCCTGATGCATCTGAAAAAGACGGCGGCAACCGAATAGAGATCGGTGGCAGGGGTAAAGGCGGCGACATCGCCGCGCTGTACCTCGGGGGCGGAATAGCCTTGCTTGATACTGAAATGCGTTTGCCATACCGACTGCTCCATGGCGCTGTTATAATCGATCAGCATAATGCGCTCGCGCTCATTTGTGCCGAGAAGCATAATATTGTCGGGCGCGATATCCAGATGAAGAAAGCCGTTTTGGTGGAAATCCCTCAGCGCGTACAAAATGCCTTTCATCGCTTTGACGACCTGCGCGAGTGTGAAGGTATGGGCGTCAAGCTCGTCGGCAAGACTTCTGCCGCCGTTATACTGCAGCACCGTATACAGCGTGCGGTTATAAGAGAAGGTATTGACATTGCCGCCTGCGCCGTCGGGACTGTGCGATAAGATCTTCAGATGGACGGTATTGCCTTTCTCAAAGCTCAGCTTGTGAAAGCGAAAAAAGTCCTCAGCCTCCGCATAGCAAAGCGAGCCATCCTCGGTTCGGTAGATCCTTGCCTCGGGATGAAGGGGAAAGAGTTCTTTAATCAGAATATGATGAAGCGTATGGCTTTGCAGATCGGGATACGTTCCTCGGTATACGATGGCATTAGAGCCACGCCCGACCTCGCATTCCAGCGTTACCGTCATTGAGGGAAACTGTAACTGCGAGCCGTTTGGCAAAGCGGTTCTGAGATCCATAATGACACCTCCTGTGTATCACAACCGCTCTCCCGACAGATGCCTTTGTGCGGGAGAGCGGTTTTATCGTCGCGGTTGTAGGATACCACGTTGTCTCTGACGGTTTTAAAAAGCGTTTCCGCTTGGGGAAGGGTTATTGGGGCGTATCGGGGAAGATTGCCTGTAAGAAGCGTTCAATGCGGAGATCGATAAAATCCTTTGCGCCTGCGCACATACAGAACAGCATCATCCAGTCAAAGGGCGCGCGGGGATCAAGGGGCGCAAAGCCGCATTCGTTCAGCATATTGTTCATACGCTCGTACATATCCTCAAATTCTTCCTCGCGGGACAGATCGGTTTCAAACTCATCATATTCGGTGACGGCATAGCCGTCGGTTGCTATGAATAAGAGGATCAAAACCTTTCGTGTGACATCTGTCGCACGGTTTTTCATTTTGGATAGGGCGATCTCGTCCGGCCAGTGGTTGCGGATGCTCTTTTGCATCGCGGAAAGGATCAGTGCTGATCGCTCACTCGTTTGCTTGTCCTTTCGGGGGCGTGATTCCTTCGGAATACGCTCGCTGTGAAGGTATTCGATCAGCACATCGCGGATGGAATAGGTATCAAACCGACCGAACGCGTCGTATTCCTCCGAGGGCTTTTTGCCGTCTTGCTCCGAAAACCACGCATCGGTAAAGGAATGGTCCGGCTCAGGCTCTTGCAGGAGCTTCAGGTATTGTGTGAAGTAGCCATACGCCGTGTTATGAAGCGTGCCCAAGCTGCTTTGGTTGGCTGTCAGAAAGGCGATCAATTCCTCTTCGCTGTCAAGATTCTCTGCTTTTTGCCGGATCTGCTCGGTTCTTGCCACCGCGGCTTCCGCGCCCGTGTCCACGGGGCTTAGCAAGCCTGCTTGCGCCATACGGTCCTTCAGCTCACACGCCTTTTGATAGGACAGCCCTTTGAGAAGGGCATAGCTGAACACGATATCTTCGGGATCGCGCCAGTGAAAGCCTTCGGAGCGTGTGTATTTCAAAAGCTCATCTGCCTGATCGTGCGAAAGCCCGAAGGCAAAGGCAAGCTGAATGGCGGCATCCTTGCCGATCGCGCCGCCTTCCTTGATCCAGATGCTGACCTTACGGCGCAGACTGTCCCGACCGATCGCATCCGATGTCTTCAGCAAGGCATCCAAGACATATGCCTGCAGCTCGGACTCCTTTGCGGGGTCAAGACGGGAAAATTTCATCAGAATATCCTTAGTTGTGCGCACGTAGGCGGTGCTTTGCAGCAGCTTGACGGCATTCTGCAAGGACAGCTTTTTGCTTGTCGCGGTGCGGTACATATACCGTGACAGCGTGGTCATATCAGCACTGTTTTTCATAAACATCTCCCGTTTGTTTTGGCGGCAGGATGTCTCTGCCGTCCTTGGCGGTTGTGTATCGGTGTCATCACACGTTTTTATCAGTATATCACAAACCCCCATCAATTTCAAGCGATTTTGTTCTTTTTTGTGACAAAGTCAACCGATATCGATAAAAAACGACACCGTTTTGTGAAGCCCCGCATTGGCACAAAATCGCAAAGTGAACGAAAGAAATATCTCGCTTGCGGAACGTGCCAAATTGCGGAAAGTATGCAAAACGACAGCAGAAAAACCTGCCTGTGCGAGAGGTGCTTTTGCGCGGCGGGGAAGAAAGGACTTGACAAGACCCAATGAATTGTGTATAATTAAATCGTATGCAATGGAGATGTGACCAAATGAAATTCACCGAACAAAGGATGTATGATGGTAAAGGTTAAAAAACGCGTCCTCCTCTTCATTGCGGGGATCATCTGGCTTGCGGCGGGGGTCAATATTGCCCGTATTGGCGTTCTCGCTGTTATATCTTTATGGAATCCCGACGCCTTGTGGCGCAATGTGGGGATTCTTGCGCTTGCGGCTTTGATATTTGTCGGCTTTTCTTTTATGTTTTACCGCATTGTGCAAAAAAACGAGCGGCGGATTCTTGGCTACGAGGGCGAACGGGTCTCGGTTTTTCGCTTCTTTGATGTGAAGGGCTATCTGCTGATGGCGTTTATGATGACACTGGGTATTGTTCTCAGGGGCTTTCAGCTTCTGCCTGATTTCTTCTTTGCCTTTTTCTACACGGGGCTTGGCTCGGCACTGTCTCTTTCGGGGCTTCGCTTTCTCGTTCGCGGCTTTCGGCTGACCTTACGTCAGGTGATATGGCTGACGGTGGGGGCAGTTGCGTTCTCGCTGGGCACATTGGGGATCTTTCTTCCCATTCTTCCCACTGTGCCCCTCTATCTCCTTACCGCCGTTGCCCTTTTGTCAAGCTCTCAGCGGCTCTATCTGAAATTCAAAGAAAGCCGCTTGTATCAGCGTTTTCTGAAACCCTATCTCGATGCAGGTGGGCTGACAAGAAAAGTCAAGCTTTGCCTGATCGTATTTGTCACACTGCAGATCGCCCTTGCCGCCTTTCTTGTCAGAAACAGCCTTGTCGGGCTGATCCTGCTTGGCGTTTTGTATGCGGGCTTTCTTTTGTCTATGGCAATCTTTGTCAAGACGATTCCCCCAAAATCCAATTCCTGAGGAGTTACCGATGCATAGTACCGGATTGATCATTGCTGTGATCACGTTTCTCGCGATCGGGCTGTTTCACCCCATCGTCATCAAATGCGAATACTATTTTTCCTGCAAGATCTGGCCACTTTTTTTGGTGTTGGGTATGATCTTCGTGACACTTTCGCTCTTTATTGAAAATCCCATTTTGTCCTCCGCGCTCGGTGTGACCGGCTGTTCCTGCTTCTGGTCGATCAAGGAGCTGTTTGAACAGCGTGAGCGTGTGAGAAAGGGCTGGTTTCCCGCCAATCCCAAGCGCCAAAACACCGCCGACGGCAAGTCGGACGATTGATGCACGATGCCTCGGGTGTGCTCGCTGAGGCGAAAACGCTTGTCTTACTAAAAAATGCACCGTTTTCGGGCATAAGCCGACGGGTTTTGTTGACTTTACCCGTGTTGTATGGTAGAATACGATCAGAATAACCGTTCGAAAGGGGCGTTTACAATGATTCAAGTGGCATTTCTTGGCGATTCGATACGGATGCAATATGCGCCGAAGGTGGGAGAGCTTCTCGGGGAGGAGTTCTCGATCTTTTCCTCGGGGGACAACGGCAGATATGCCAAGTATACCCTTCGCTGTTTGTATGATTGGCAGGGGGATATGGCGGGAAGCCGTATCGTGCATTGGAACAATGGCTTGTGGGATTCCTGCGAGCTGTTCGGGGACGGTGCGCTGTTCACCTCGGAAGAGGAATATGAGGCAACGATGCTTCGGATTGCCGACATTTTGCTGTCACGCTATGACAGGGTTATTTTCGCGACCACAACACCTGTCAGTCCGAAAAATACCTTTAATAAAAACGAGGACATCAAGCGGTATAACGACAGGATCGTTCCGCTTCTTCGCGCACGCGGCGTTTGGATCAACGATCTGTATTCGCTGGTAGCGCAGGATCTTGATGCCTATATCTGTGAGGATACCATTCATCTGTCCGAGGCAGGGATTGCCTGCTGTGCCCAAGCGGTTACCGAGGTCATACGCCAAGCGGCACAGCAATTGACATAATTGGTGCGTAGTGGAAAATAAAACACGCCATATCCCGTCAATTTGACGGGATATGGCGTGTTTTATGTAAAAATGACTGCATATGGCGAGATTTGGTGCGTTATGCCAAGATATACTTGGTGCTTCTTGCCGAACCGATGGGCTTCAGGATGCCTGCTTCTGCCATACGGCGCAGAAGTCGGGAAGCGGTGGAAGGGCTTGTTCCGAATGCCTTTTCCACATCCTGACGGGTGATACTGCCCGACGCGCGTACCATTCTGAGAACGGTTTCGTCCTCGGAGGTATAGGGGGTGACGGTGTCGGTCTTTTCGGGTACTGCGGGCGCTTCCTTGACGGGTGCTGCGGGCGCTTTGGCAAGCGGGGGCACTTCCTTATTGGCGTGCGGCATCGTGACCCTGACGGCACGGGGACTGCAGGTGATCGTGGGGGTATTCAAGCTGCGGTAGGCATCCAGCAGGATACGGTGTCCGACGCCACAGCCGGTGGTAAGCTTCAGTTGCTTGAAGATTTCGAAAAGCTGCGGATTGCGGCAGACGGAAAGTCCCATTGCCATATCCTCGCCCGTCAGCCCTTCACAAAGACCGCCGGGGGAGAGAATTTCCAGCTGATCGGGATACAGCTTGATGAAAATATCGGCAGAAAGCGTGTAATCGCGGTGCAGGATCGCGTTGAGAATCACTTCGTGCAGAGCGTTTTCGGGGTAGGTGACATTCGTGCTGTCTGCAACGAGCATATCGACATAATCTCTGACATCGTTGATCTGGCGAAGGAGCGATCCGCCGAACACACGCTCTTCCGTGACACGGTAACGGCAGGTATCGTCAAAGCGCACGATCCTGACCGAAAAGGGACATTGGTCGGACAAGAGCAGTGCAAGAGCGGTATAGCTGCCCTCAGGTGTGCAGAAGGGCGAAGCGGTGGGATTAAAAAAGACCCCCTTCAGGTCAAATTCCCACGAGCTGTCGGAAAAGGAAAGGTTCTGCTCTTTGGCAGGTTGTGATTCAAAATCAAAATGGGTTGTCAAACACATACGGTTTCTCCTAACTTATCACTCTTGTCACAGTATACACCATTTTAAAGCCTTTGTCAAGGGATTTGAATGGATATGACGAGATTTTTGACAAGATACGGTGAGATAGTGCGAAGTCTGCGGTCATATGCCGAGGATTCCTCTTGAGAAAACGATGATGAAATGCGCTTGATCTTGAAAAGAAACAATTCAAGTTGTCGCTCTTGACAGAGGACGCCTGTCCCTACAATTTTCTTGCTTTTTGCTTCTGCGGTAATTTCTGATTGAATCAGCGTTTCCTAGATGGGAAAGCATAGCCTACTGATGAGGTGTAGGATGCGAAGTGTCTGTTTGGGGTATGAAATATCGATCGTCTAAACAGTTACCGCAGGGAAAATAAAAATGCGCCGTTGTCAAACGCTTGAAGGAATTGTGAGCGTTTGACAACGGCTGATTTGCGATAAAGGGTTTGTTTTTCTTGGTAAACTTTTTGAAAAATTTTTCGGAGCTGTTTACAGCTCCACCTTTCTAAAACCTTTTGAAAATGGGTGATAGAGATATTGTGTCTGCAAAAACTTTTGAAATGGGCGTTAGCGGGCTTTCTTTTTCCGATACAAGATGATAACGGTAACTGCGGCGGCGCTCGCGAATACGACGGCGATGATCACGCAAGCGGCGGTCGGGAAGTCGTTCGGTTGCTCACCGTTTGGTGTTTCGGTGGTGGGTGTGTCGGTCGTCGGGGGATCGGTTGTCACCACCGCTGTGGTAACAACGGGGGCTTTTTCATACACCGCCTTGATTGAAAGTGCGTGATCGGGCATGGTTACGGTCAATGTTGCGGCGGTGGGGTCGCCAAGATCAAGTGTACCTTTTGTCACTTCCCAATGATCGAAACGGTAGCCGTCGGGGGCGGTAGTGGGGGAAAGTGTCAATGCGGTATCTTTATGGGCGTGTGTGATCTTGTTGCCGTTTGCCGCGGCAGAGCCGCCCTCTACCGTGACGGCGTAGCCGATCGGCTCATACAGATAAAAGGCAGCGGGGTCGGAGGTGTAGAAATTGATTAAGGTACGGGCGTTGTAGTTGAAAACATAGTTGTCTGCCGTGAAGGTGAAGGCATTCTGACTGCCTTCAACCGTGAAAACGCTTCCGTTCGGTGCGAATTTGGCGGCGATGCCTTGGTTTGCGGTGGCTTCATAGGTCACATAGCCCTCGGAACTGCCAAGCTTCCAGCCGCCGTCGGTTTTGGTGAAGGTCCAAAGCGCGTCGGCAATGTTACTGTAGGCGATGCTGGAACCGAAATCAGCGGTCTGACTGACATCAAAGCCGATGCGCTCCGAGCCGCTTGAATTGGCTTTCACGACTCCCTTAGGAAGCATCACGCGGTCGGGCGCGCTGTTCTGAACCAGCAGATACTTGCCGCCGTCTTTGATCTCGTCAAGGGAAGTCAGCTTGCGGTAGGCGGGCAGGGTCTTATCGATGGTAAGGAGATTTTTGATTGGTGTTTTGTCACTGACAGCGGTCAGCGAAACGGTCTGAGGCGAGGGGTAGGTATCGGTATTGGGCTGATAGCGCACCTCGTTGTGATAGGCGTTGCTGATGCCTTGGGATTTCATCGCGTGCTTGCCGTTTTTGTCATAGCGCGTGACGGTAACGCTGTCCGCAGTGATCGTCAGATAAGTCATCGTGAGGGCATCGTCCTGATTGTTGACATTGGAATAATAGCCGGTATAACCTGCGTTCAGATAGGTGAAGGCAAGCGTTTTTTTGTTGAAGCTGATATTCGAGCCCTGACCGACGAGCATCGTATCGCCCTTTTGCAGATACACCGCCGCGCCGCCGAGATAGTCATCCCAGCCGTTGGAGTGGTTGTGTCCGTAAAGGTAGAAAAGGTTCAAGCCCTTCTTGGCGGCTTCGTTCAGCACATCAAAGAGATAGTAGGCATATTTGCAGTCGCCGTCAAGCTGTGTGCGCATCGAGTAGTGGAGTCCGAGGTGCGACAGCACAAAGATCGGCTTTGAATAGCCCTCAGCGAGCTTTTGATTCAGGTAGTCGATCAGCTCCTGCGCGGTACGCTTGACGGTATCTTCATCCGAATTGTACCACATATAATCGTCCTCGTTAATAACGAAAACGCCGTATTTGCCGTTTGCGGGGTCATTGTTGCCGCTGTCTGACAGTCCGTTTGTGCCAATGGGGGAGTCGTGATTGCCCTGCACGAAAACGGTATTTTCTGAAACCACGCCCCTGACGGTGTTTTTCAGCGTGTTGATACCGCCGCGTGTGTCGGTGTATTCGTAATCGTAGTCGCCACAGCAGAAAAAGCCATCGGCACTGGTGATGCCGTCACGCTTCATTGCGCTGAGAATGGCAGTGACCTGCGTGCGCCCTTGGGCGTTGCCGTCGGGGGCTTGGAAGTCCGAGCAGGCAAGGATCGATATGCTATCGTCCTCCGCGGCAAAGGCGGGAAAGACGGCAGTGAAAACAAGGGCAAGCAGTAAAAGCAGGGAAACTGTCGAAAAAAGTCGTTTTTTCATGGGGATATCGCCTCCTTATGGTGAAACCGAGAGCGTTTTGACCCGATCGCCCCAGTGAATTTCAAGGGTGATCGGCGCATCGGCTTTGACGGTAACAGTGGGTTCTTCGTCTTCTGATGCGCGTGCGTGACAGAGAAGGTCGAGTGTCACATCCCCCAAGGGGTAATCGCGCACACCGTGCTCCTCGGTCAGATGGATATGCCAGACGATCTTTTTCTCCCGGGCGTAGGGACGGATGCCGAAGACATATTCAAACATCACACTGATCGGGAAAAGTCCCGACCAACCCACAAAGGCATCCTTGGCGCGCTCACCGCGGTTTGCGGATTCGGGCGCGTAGTTTTCCCAGAGCGTGCCGGTCTTTTCAAAGGTTTTCACCACGTTGTCAAGGCAGTTGCAGGCAATATCGTGGGCAAGGGCTTCATAGCCGTTTTTCTCAAGCCCTTTCAGGATCATATAATTGGTGGGCGCCCATACCGAGCCGCGCCAATAGTCGCCTCCTTCGCGGTAATCGGGGTGATCGGCGGACAGCGAGGGCACGCGGCAGGGACGCTTGAACTCCTTTTCGTTGTCGAGGTGCGCGACAAAGGCGGAAAGCCTGTCTTCGGGAATGATATCGGCGATCAGTGCCCAATACGCACCGATCGACTTGACATAGTTCCATTTGCCGCTACGGTAGAGATCGTAATAATAGGCATCCTCCTCACACCAAAGCTTCTCGTTGATCACATCGGTGAGGGTCTTGATCTCCTCTTTGAGCGCCCTGATGCCGTCATCCTCTTCTCGACCGAGCAGCTTTGCCATTTCGACAAGGATCTTTGCCGACAGCACCTGCTGAATGCAGGTATCCGCCCAGATCATATGGCCGTGCGAGAAAATGAAATGATATTGCGGCTCAAGACGGGGCTGATTGTCCATACCGCATCCCCAGCCGGTCGACCAATATGAGCCGTCGCGCCAGGTGTGGTTGTCCTTCAACCAAAGGTGATAGCCGAGCAAGGGGTCAAAGACCTTGGCAAGGCGGTCAAGATCGCCCGTCTGGCAGAAGGATTCCCATTCCGACCACGCCATAATATTGGGTCCCGTGGCAGAGGGGTCGTGTCGGGTGAAGTGCTCGCCGATCTCGTACTCACAGATCTCACGGCAGATGAAGCCGTCACGGTGCTGATGGGAGTAAAGATTGTCGAGTGTCTTTTGAAAATTGAAAATACGCGAGGCGTATTTGCCGAACATCACGATAAAGGAGGAATCCCACATAAACAGAAAGCCGTTGAAGGCGGTGTCGATATAATTCGACACAAAACGCGAAACGGGGTCGGCTTTTCGCAAATTGCCGAAGGCGATCTGCCACGCGTAGTCATAGGCGGCAAGGGCTGTTTCGTGCCCCTGCCAGATCGGCTTGGGCAGGCGGTGGCGGATCTTTTCGTAAAGGGGAAGGGGCGCATCCTCGGCGGGCATTTTCAAAAACACGTTTCGCCCGACGTAGGGAGAGTCAAAATAGGACATATCGTTATTGACCTTGTAAAGCTCCATGGTATCACTCATCTTTCATTGAAATTTGCGGAAGGCTATAAAAAAGAAAAGCTGCCGATCATCAAGCGATGACAGTAGCTTCATTGTAGCATAGCTGAGAGGATTATGCAAGAGAATTTGCGCTTTTTTCCCATTTTCGCCGAAAGCTTTGGATGCTTGGCACTGTGCCGTCGCTTGACACCGCAGTTTTTTCGTGATACAATACAGATAAGAACAGTTTTGTGCCGCAATGCGGCAGAATGGAGACGATTATGAAACAACAACTGCGTGCGATTTTGACTTTGCTCCTTGCACTTCTTCTCTTAGTGCCGATGCTTTTGGTAGGCTGCGGTGACGGAGAGACAACGACGGCATTGACAAGCGACGATGTGAAAAATCCCGTGACCTCACCGGGTACCACTACGCAACAAACAGCAACCGAAACCACCCCCGAAACGACCGACGAGGTTGATCCGATCACGACGCCGACCGCGACGACTGCCGTGACCGACCCGATCACGCCCCCGGTCACCGAGCCTGACGAAGCAGGGGTTGATCTTGTGCTCTTTATCGGTCAGTCCAATATGGCAGGCAGAGGCAACGCGGCAGATGCCACGGTCGTGCCCGAAGGTCACGCGTATGAATTCCGTGCGATCTCCGATCCGACCAAGCTGTATCCTGTCACCGAGCCCTTCGGCGTGAACGAAAATAACGCCGCAAGCGGCGTCACCGAAAATAAAAAGACCGGCTCTTTGGTGTCGGCATTCTGTGAAAGCTACTATCAGGCAACCGGCACGCCCATTGTGGCGGTGTCCTGCGCCAAGGGCGGAGAACAGATCAGCTTCTTTGATGTGGGCACGGAAGTCTATGACGATGCCGTCGAACGCGTCAAAGCCGCTAAGGCGTTTTTGAAAGCGGAATATGAAAGCGGCAAGGAAGCCTTCAAGCTGAAGAACACCTATGTGGTCTTTCTGCAGGGCGAATCGGACGGCGACAAGAATGTGGCAGGCGATACCTATACCGAAGCGCTTGCACGCATCGTCGAAGGCTTCAAGGAAGATATTGGCGCAAGTGAAACCTTTGTGATCCCGATCGGCACATATAACGGCAGTGACGGCAGTCGCCGCGCGAAATACAATACCATCCGCGATGCGCAGATCTTGTTCTGCGAGGACAGCGAGGATGCAACCGTCCTTTCGCTCATTCTGCCCGATCTTCACCGCTATGGCTATATGAAGGACGAATTCCATTTCAATCAGGCAGGCTATGAGCTGATCGGCAAGGATGCCGGTAACAACATGGCGTATTTCGTCAAAAACGGCAAAAAGCCCGACTGTCAGCGCTATTATGAAGAGGAAGAGATTGCCTCGGGCGCGTTTCTTGAAAAGGACGGCAAGGTGGTGATCAACGCCTCGTCGGCACTTGAGCTGTCGCCCTATGCCGCGTATTCCTCGGCAGGCGCGAACCTTTCGTTTGCCGCCGCGGCAACCACTCTTGACGGCATTGAACAAACACCGTCCTTCAACAATTTCTGGGAAGCCAACTATGCCTTTGCCGAAGCGCCCCAGCTTCATTATACCGTCAAATTCGAAACGACGGGTCGCTATTATCTCTATTTCCTGTCAAGCCACCCCAACACCACCAGCAATTCGGTCTATGTCAGCCTTGACAGCGGCGCACTTGTCGCCTGTACCGACAGCCGCGATATCGTCGGCGAGGGCAGATGGAGCGGCAATACGCTGTGGTATGTGGATGTCGAAACCCCCGGCGAGCACACCGTGACGGTATTTGTGCGTGAGGACGGCGTACTGCTGCATCAGATCGTGCTGTCCACCTCGGAAGACGAAAGCTTTACCGACGGCAGTGAAGAGACGGTGAGCGAGAGGGGGACTGCCGAAACAACGGCACTGTATCGGGAAGTGGACGGCGAGGTCACGGTGAATCTCGTTGATGCCCTTCGAAACGGAAAATATGCTTATACCGTCAGCGGCAGAGCCAATAATATTGCGCACGATTTTATTTGGGAAAGAAGCGTTGCCTATCCCGGTATTCAGATCTATCCCGATTCGGGCGTACAGTGGGCAACCAACAATATTTCCCCCAAGGCATCCTATGTGATCGACTTTTCCACACCCGGTGAATACTATGTTTCACTGATGACAAGCTTCAAGAGCGCGACAGCCGACTCTGTCTTCATCAGCGTGGATGGCGGCGCGATCATCGCGCTGACCGATTCCATTGCGGTCGGTCCGGGCAAGATGTTACAGCACGAAACCTGGAAGATCACGATCCCCTATGCCGGTGAGCATACGATCAATCTCTATGCCCGCGAGGATGGTGCCATTCTACACACCATGCGCCTTGTTCATACCGAGAAGGAAGAAAAGCTTGCCGTCAAGACGCTGGTGCTTGGTGACAGCTATACATCCAAGACCTCGTGGCAGCATTTTGACAGACAAATGAATGTCCTCGACGCGGTTACGATCGGTGTCGGCGGCACAGAAACCGGCGATTGGTTTGCCGCAATGTCTCAGCTGACATTGTATGATCCCGAAAACATCGTTTTGCACATCGGTGTCAACGACATCGACCGCGGCAAAGCAGGCTCTGTCTGCGGCTATGATGTGATCGCGGTCATCGAGGGCTTGCAGGAATTGTTCCCCAATGCCACAGTGTACTACGTGACGGTCTGCGACAACGAGCGCTTCCCCGATAAATGGGAGGAATACGCCGTGTCCAACGCCATTGTTGCCGACTATGCCATCGATCACGACAACCTCGTGATCGTCGACTTTGCCGCCGCGATGAAGGAGGCAGGCAAGGATATGGCAAATATGGGCTTCCGCGATCAACTCCACCTCAACGAAGAAGGCTACGCCCTGCTTTCCGAAATGCTGGTAGAAGCCATTCAAAAAGACTGATCTCATATCTAAATACGCACAACACCCTCGACCGCTCGGTCGAGGGTGTAATTTTATACAACGTGGAACGCTCGGCGCAGATATGTGGTTTTCGAAGTTACTTCAAGAAAAGTCTACGCTCGAAGTGGGGCTGGATCCCGCCTCGTGTGGCTCAGCGTGGAGTTCATTGCGCGATATACCGCACAATGAACTCCGGTTGACATACGCAAACGCCGCACCGTGGCGTTTGCTTCGCTCGCACTTGCGCTGTGGGCGCTGACAGCAAAACGCCCTGAAGACGGGCTTCAGGGCGTTTTCGTTCGCTTTTCAGGTGGGTTTGCTGTAGCGCATCAGCCAGCCGCGCAGGGTGGTGTTGCGTGTCCAGCCATTGGATTCGGTCAAAAGGCAGTCGCCCCACTTTCTGAGGATCTCGTCATAGGAATCGTTGGCGAGATCGGCGGGCGGGGTGGAGGAATAATACAGCGACCAGTTCCCCTGATTGCCCTTGGCGGTCTTATAGGTCCACGCGGTACGGGAGATATTCTCGGTGCGGTACTTCGTATACGCATATACCTGATTGTCATCGCCATTATTGTATTCGCCGACATAGATGGCAACCCCGTATTCGTCACGCGCCTTGACCATTTCGGCAATACGGTAATCGATCATTTCCTTGGTCGTGTCGTAAAGATGCAGCTGATACATCATATTGGTCCAGCCCTCTTTGGCAGGATCGGGCAGATAGGTCATTGACCAGATCCCCTCAATTGTGATGATATGTTCGGGATCAATTGCGCGGATCGCGCGGATCATACGGCGATAGACCATAAGCGTTTTGGCAATTGCCTCGTCACTGCCTGCCGCCCAACCGTTTTCGAACTCGGTGCTGTTGTTCATCGGCTCATTCATAATATCATAGGCGGCAACCGTCACGCTGTCGCGGTAACGCGTGGCAAGCTTCACCCACAGATCTTCCATCGCGGCAAGATTGTCCTCGCTTGTGTACAGTTCATTTTTGCCGATACTGCCACAGCAGTGATCAGTCGACTGCCCACCCGGCGCGCCGTGCATATCCAGAATGACATACAGTCCATAGTGCTCCGCCCAAGCAATCACGCGGTCAAGATAGCGAAAGCCCGGGTTTTCGTCGGGATCGCTTGTGTAGTAGGTCAGATCCTCGCGCATAAAATTGCGATACCAGAAGGGCACGCGCAGACAGTTCAAGCCAAGCTCGGCAATGATTTTAATATCCCGTTCGGTGATGTAGTGATCGGCGTAGCTTGCAAACAGCGTCGCGATCTCGTCATCGGTAAAGCCGCGATCCTGCAAAAGCTTGAAGGAATCCTCGTTGCATTCCGAGCCGACAACGGCACACATCCAAGTTTCCTGCAAGAGCCAGCCGCCGAGATTGATGCCACAAAGCACCACCTCGTCCCCGTTTTTGTCGATGATCTTGCCGTCTTCCACGTATAAAATGCGATCTTCCACCGTTACCTCCACTGTTACTGTCGTTTCGATTGCTTCTTTTGTCGTATCCCGTGCCGTTTCGTCCGTGTTGCCCGATTGCGCACAGGATACCAAAACAGCTGCCAATAGCAGCATCATAAGACACTGTAAAAACGCCCTTTTCACGCATATCACCTCACCTTATCTGATAGGATAGTATAGCATATTTTCTCCTGTTTGTCAAATCAAGTCTTTTTCGTGAATTCTTGACAAACAGCACCCGATGTGCTATACTTTTGCTATCAAAGCTTTTGAAAAAGGAGGGCATATGGAATCCTTACTGTTCGCTATTAACGCCGTGATGCCGATCATCCTTACCGTTCTCTTGGGATACGTCTTAAAAAAGCTCGGTCTTATTTCCGAAAGCTTTGCCAAAGCTGCCAATAAGCTTGTCTTTCGCGTGTTTTTGCCCGCGATGCTGTTTTTGAATATCTACGGAATCGGCAATCTTGCCGCTGTGAATCTCGGTTATGTGCTGTATGCCACGGTGTTCACCGCTGTGATCTTTCTTGTGGGCGCATTGCTCGTGATGCTCATCACCAAGGATGCCGAGCATCGCGGTCCGCTTTTGCAGGGAACATTCCGCTCCAACTACGCACTGGTCGGCATTCCGCTTGCGACCGCGCTGTTCGGTGAAGAAGGCGCTATTGCGGCTTCGCTGTTGTCGGCAGCGATCGTGCCAACGTATAATATCCTCGGCGTGATCAGTCTGTCCCTCTTTCACAAGGACGGCAAAAAGGTCTCGGTACGGGAGATCGTATTGGATATTGTCAGAAATCCCCTGATCATCAGCATTTTTGTCGGACTTGTCACACTGCTTGTGCGCAAGCTGTTTGTACTTGCGGATATCCGCTTCCGTCTAACCGACATCGCACCGCTGTATACGCTTCTCGAATACCTCTCGCGTGTTGCCACGCCAATGGCGCTTCTCGTGCTCGGCGCACAGTTTGAATTTTCCTCGGTTTCGAAATACAAAAAGGAGATCCTGTTCGCAACCGTGATCCGCGGCATTGTTGTCCCCGCCGCAGGACTTGGCATCGCCTATGCCTTCTTCCGCGACAGCTTTGGCGGCGCGGAGTTCGCCTCACTCGTTGCGGTTTTTGCCACACCCGTCGCCGTATCCAGTGTTGCTATGGCGCAGGAAATGAAAAGCGACACTGCCCTCGCCGGTCAGATCGTCATTTTCACCACGATCGTTTCCGCCTTCACCGTCTTTCTCGCCACCTTCCTCCTCCGCTACCTGGGCGTCCTCGCGTAAAACCCGACCGAAACACCCATTTCAAAAGCTTTCGCTGATACAATATCTCTGTCACTTGTTGCAAAAGCTTTCGCTGACACACCGCCTCTGCCACCCATTTCAAAAGTTTTTGTGGGATTTGGAGTTGTAAACAACTCCGGGAGCTTTTTTCAAAAAGCACCCCAAGAAAAACAATATCTTTTATCAAAATCAGCCGTTTTCAAACCTTCACCCCCTGACAGCGTTTGAAAACGGCGCATTTGTTTTTCAGGCGGTAATTTTAAATTGAATTGAAAAGAAAAAATCAAGATTTTCGATAGGGACAAGCGTTCTCTGTCCGCGCCCCATCAACACTTGGGTATGTAATCGCGACCGATTTGCTCCGGGTGTAGGAATACAAAAATCCAACCGCAATCCCTACAATTTTTCTTATTTTTGGCTTCTGTGGTAATTTTTGATTGAATCTTCGTTTCAAAACCACATATCCGCGCCGAGATCCTGCCGCCTTCTCCTTGATTCTCTCTCATAAAACCGCACCCCGACCAACGGGAATTGGTCGGGATGCGGTTTTATACTTGTATCAGTCGCCGATTCGTTCGATGACTTCATCGGAGATGCTTTCCAGAAGATCGGATTCGAAGTCGGGGTCGTTCATAAAGAGCTGCTGATATTCCTGAAGACCCCATTCAAGACCCTCGTCAAAACGGGCGTTGTCCATACGCACGGTCAGAATCGAAAGCTCAGGGTATTGCAGGGCGCGCGAGGCTTCGCGGCGTGTCCAGACTGACTTCGTTGAGATCTCGGAGGAGAACAAAAGATACTGCGCACAGCCCTTGATCTTCATTGCCAGCGTTGTCATCCAGTTATCGCCTGCTTTGATGCCTTTGTCATACCAGATGCGACAGCCGCGCTTCTGCAAAATACGCAGATACGGAATCACACGGTCGCTGTCATCCCGCGCGTAGCTGACGAAAATATAGGGCTTGTTGCCCTTGTACGGCAGAGGGACCGGCTCTTTTTCAAGCCCCTTATACTTCTGAATAATATGTGCATACTGCCCCTTCAGGCTTTCCAGATCGAACTGCGTATCTTCTCCGCAGTAGATCACCGTCTCGTCAAACAGCTCGCGCTCGGCAAGATAGCGCTCCTTGATGGCGCGACCCATCAGAAGGCGTTCTCTTTTCTGCCCGTCATCGGTGTCGATGGCATCGGTCAGGCGTTTCAGGGCTTCATCCTCCAAAAACGCATAGATGATCGCCACGTGCTCGCCGCAGGCATCCTTGATCTCGCGTAAAAATGACAGGTCATAGGACGAAAAGGTCAAAAACGCATCCTGCCTGCCCGAAATCGCTTCTTCGATCTGCGTCATCGTGAAGCCCACCAGTCTGCCGTGATTTTCATAAACGTAATCGCAGGCTCTGACCTCTTTTTCACTCTTCGCACGGCGCAGAATCCCGTCACTCGGTTGCACACGCACGTTTTCGGTCTCAAACGTGATTTTTTCAATCTGCTTGATGCCGCGACCCATAAAATACTGTCGACTGACCTTGCCAACAACCGAAGTTAAGCCGTAAATGATATATAACATCCCATCGCCCCCTTTTCTTCAGTATACCATATCCCGATGCAAAAATCAACCGCTATGCAAGCACAGCGGTTGATTTTTGTTATTTAACTTCTTTCAGGGTGTCGAATACTGTCGATACCAGCGTGCTGTCGGCTTTGACTTCGGTAACCGTTACGGTATACGACTTCGTGCCTACCGTTGCGATGTACATTGTCTGCTTCATCGTCACGCCCGACATCGTGGCGGTGTGGCTGATCTTGGTGATGGCAAGACCGGAAGCGTTTTCGGTCTGTGCAACCGCCGCGTCGGTGATCGTCATACCCATTGCTTCAAATGCAGGCTTGAAGGACTCGTTGTAAGCATCGAGGTCAAGCGTTGCGTAAATGGGGTTCTTCGCTTCATAGACCACCGTGATGTTGTTGCCGGTGACAGCATCCTGAAGCAGTACCGTACTGCCGTCGGTCTTTGCCCACGATTCGGGATAAGCAAAGCTGATATCGCCGTTGTCATACAGGGTGTAGTCATCGGGAATCGGTGCTTCGATCACGGGAACGGTGGTGACGGGTGCTGTGGTGGTTGCTTCTGCCGTCGTATCTGCTCCGCCGCAAGCACTCATAACAACGAGCGTACCGACTAAGAGCACCAGAACAGCAAGTGTGCAAAGTAATTTTTTCATTGTACTTCTCCTTGTGAATTCTGTTTTAGGCTACATTTCGTAGCTTGGTACAGTATAGCACATTTTCCCACCGTTGTCAAGCACATTTTATGAAAAGATGAGCGTTACAGCCTCCTGTTTTCTCGCCTTTTTCACCATATCGCACCATATCCAGTCACAACGCGTCAATATTCGCATCAAGGCAGGTTAACTGTACCGATAAAGAGCGGCAAACCGTCACTGCCCGTAATGACAAACAGAAACGGACGGTCAAGAACGAAATCGATCTCATCCTCGGGTGGCTCTGCCCCCCCTGCCATCATCATTGCCACATACGCGGCGGCAATCACGCCCTCTTCATCGATGGCAACCGTTGCCCCGTGCTCGATCTTCGAAAGATACACCTCGGTGTCTTCCTCAAACAGCGGTGAAAAATCAGCTCTGCGGCTGTCAAAACAGCTTGTGATCCCAAGGGCTTTCAGCCCTTTGGCAAGATCCAGCTTTGATGATACCTCGAATTTCGGAACTGCCAGATTGACCTTCAGCGTTTTTTTGTTCTCCCACTCGCCGTTTGACGAAAGAAACAGAAGCGCTTCTTCGCTTTGCAAAAGCTCGGTGAAGGTCACACCCTCGTCGGGCAGGATCAACCACATATAGCCGCTGTCCTCCAAGCGCTTGCGGGTAGCGGAGAACAAATCCCCCCAATAATAAACGCCGTAGACCTCGGTCTCGTGCATAAATTCGCAGGTAACATCCCCACTCGGCGCGTGAAAGATTTTGTCTTGGTTTTCGCTTTTGCGGAATTCATTTTCCCATTTGGCTTGGAAATAGACGGTGGTCGCCATTGCCATCAGGGTCTCGGGGGTGAAGCTGAGTTCATCGATATACTCCTTCAAGAGTCCGCCGGTTTGCTCGTTCAGCCAGTTTCTGAATGCCTTGTCATAGCCCGCACTGCCCATTTTACCGCTGAAGGACGAGGCATAATAGGTCTCGGCGAGCGTCTTGACGGTATCGGTGTTGTAGGAAAGGCTGTCGCTCAGCCAGAGTGAGCTTGCGAGAATGCTGGTGACGGCACCGTCATTGGAATAATTGGCGTTCCAGATCGCGTTTGCCTTGGTGCGAAGCATTTCGATGCTGTCACAGCCAAGCAGTGTGAGGATTTCCTTGCGGGTGTCCGTATCGGTGACCTCAGCCAGCATACTGAGCGCCATATAGACATTGAGCGGTGAATAGACAAGGTTGTCGTCGCCGCTATCGGCAAGAAATGCCGAGGCGGTTTGCGAAAAGAAGTCGCCAAGATCCTTGCCGCTTCCGAAATAGGCGCGGCGTTCTTTGATGCTGTCCCGCCACGCGTCATAACGGGATTCAAAGCCCGGCAGCCATTCCCCCTTGGGATATGGTGCCATTGTGGGATAAATTGCCGCCGCCAATGTGTAGCGGCTCGGCACAACACTGCCGCCGCCGAAGATCGCGCCAAGCCCGATGGCAAGCGCAAGCATTGCCGCGACGAGCGATGCCATGCGAAGCTTGCGTTTTCTCGCTCGCTTCGGCATTTGATCGGCACGGGCAACGAGAGCGGGATCGATCGCGCCCAGTGCATTTTGTAATGTATCGGATTTCATATGAAAATACCCTCCCTTTCAAGCGTTTTGAGAAGCTTCTCCCGCGTGCGTTTCAGAATCATTTTCACGCGGCTCAGCCCATAGCCATAACGAAGCGCAATTGCCTTGATGTTATCCATATACCAATAGCGGCGCAGAAAGATGTCGCATTCCTCTTCGTCCAGCTCTTTTAAAAAGCGATTGAGAATATCAACAAGTGTCTTTTCCGAAAGTGTCTCGTCGAACGCCCTGCCGTCGGGAATACATTCATCCAGTTCGGCAAGTGAAAGACAGACATACTGCCGTTTTTCAGCAGTCCGCTTACGGTAACGATCCAGCGCACGGCGTCGCGACAGCATTGCCATAAACGCCGACAAGGGATCGGGCTTTTGGGGAGGAATTGCGTGCCAAGCATCCAGATAGGCATCGTTTTCGCACTCCTCGGCATCCTCACGCGAATGCAAAAGATGATAAGCGACCCGATAGCAAAGCTTGCCGTATTTTTCGCGGGTCTTTTCGATCGCATCGGTATTGCGCGCTTCATACAATGCGATGATTTCGTGATCTTCCATTCTCTATACCTCCCAATGGTTTCGGCGATTGCCCCTCACCCTATCTATCGCAAAAAATCACCGTTGGTCACGGATTTTTGAAAATTTTTAAAATTCTTACTATGTTCATCATAGCGCACTGTACCAAAAAAGCAAGCATAACACTACTGTCGCCCTTTTCATTATACAACAAAATCCCCCTGCGGTCAATAGCTTTTTGCGCCTTGGCGATTGTCATGCCGTATCGGGTCAAGACCGAGTGACCTGATATGATGCGATATGACGGGAAATGGCGCAAATCCGAAGGCTAACACCGAAAAAACGGTGTCGAAAGTTTCAGAATACTTGTAGAATTGTATAATTTTAATACAAAAATCTCACTAGGAGATATTGACATTCATCTCATATTGTGATATTATATTGATAAATGATGCAAAGAATGCATCAGAATCCATTCAAGAGGAGCAATGATATGAAAAATTTTCCCAAAGGTATAGCGGTTCTTTCGTGTCTCGTGCTTGTGTGTGTACTGACAGCGTGTATCGGGACAACCCCTTCGAATCCCACGTATACGGTCACCTTCAAGGATTATGACGGCGCGATCTGATCCACGGTCAGCGTGGAAAGCGGCAAGGCGGCAAGTGCGCCCACGCCGCCCACCCGTGAAGGCTATGAATTTGTCGGATGGGACAAAAGCTTTGATGCGGTGACTTCCCATCTGACGGTTACGGCGATGTATCAGGAAAGCTCGACCGCCCCGCGCTTCGAGGCTTCTTCCGTAACGGCAAAGGCAGGTGATACCGTCAAGGTCACAATTCAGCTGAAGAATAACCCGGGGGTCGCCTCCATTATTTTGTCGGTCGCATTCGACAACACCGCTTTGACCTTGACCAAGGTGGACTATAATCATACGGTCGGCGGCAATACGGTACAGCCGCAGACGATGGACAGCCCGATCAAGCTGTACTGGATCAACGGCTTGGCAAACGCCGAGGACGATTTTGTCCTTGCCACGCTGACATTCACGGTGCAGGACGACGCCAAAGTCGGCGCACATCCCATTACACTGAGCTATCAGGCGGATGATGTGTATGATATCTCCGAAACCAATATCACATTTGAAATTGTGAGCGGTAAAGTTACCGTGAAATAATCAAGGAGGACGATGGAATGAAAATAAAAAGCAGAATTTTGAGCCTGTTTCTTGCTGTGGTGATGGTAACATCGGTTTTCGCGGCAATTCCGCCGTTTGCAGTATGGGCGGAAGACGGAACTGTGCCGGGAGCGGTTACTTTGTCCCCTATTGAGAGCTATTCTACCAGCGCTGTAACACTTAGAGGAAAAATAACAGCGAACGGCGGATCAGAGATTAAAAGATATGGCTTCCAATATGGTATTGTCGGCGGCTCAACATCCGAAACCAAAGAATGGTCTGGGCATCTGACAACCGGTAAGGAAGTGGAATTTGAATTAACAGGATTGCAACCGAATACCACAATTTGGTATTACTTTTATGCGGTTAATTCCACAGGTACTGCAAAAGACGCAAGCGACAGGGATGAGGTCGTCAATGGTACACAGTATGCCAGCACACTGCCTGAAATCGAATTGGATGCGCCGAGCATAAACTCTCCAGATGAAGACGACACGTTTTACGCTGGAGAAGATATTACATTTAAGTGGGGGACTGTATCGGATGCAGAAGGTTTTCAATGGGAACTTTATGAATCATCTACAAATTATTTAGATAAGCTCATTGATGATGGCTCAATATCAGGAACTACATCCTCTAAACGTAAAATTACAATAGATGGTGATACTTTTAAAGTTGGATATTCCTATAAATTTAAGGTGCGTGCATATTGTGGCGATGTTTACTCAAAGTGGGATTCCATTTCCATACACATTGATATTTCTCCAGAATTGATTGCCGATGTCGAAGAACTTAGTTTTGAAGCTGATGGGGGTACAGGTTATATTGATTTGACCTCCAGTCACCAATGGACTGCCACTGCTTCAAAAAAATGGATTCATCTATCTCCTGACGGAGGAACCAGCAATAAAAAAATCACAGTATACGTTGACGAAAACGCCGGCGAGCAACGCACAGGTTTTATAACTATTGAAAGTGATATTGGGTCTATAATCGTTAC
>JAFTKF010000147.1 GCA_017453405.1 Clostridia bacterium | reverse complement strand
GATCGGCGTACAGACCGTCAATCCTTCTGTTCTTGCCGAGATCGATCGCCCGAACGATACCGACCAAACGCTGTCAGCGCTCGATCGCCTGTACCGTTTTGACAATATGCACATTCACGCCGATTTGATCGTGGGGCTTCCGCACGAGGACTACCGCTCGATCGGCAAGAGCTTTGATGCGCTCTACGGCAAATGCCATATGCTCCAGCTTGGATTTCTGAAGCTGCTTAAAGGCTCGCCGCTGTATGCACGCAAGGAACGCTACGGCTATCTTTTTCACGCTGATCCGCCGTATGAGGTGCTGTATTCGGATTCCCTTTCGTTCGACGAGATCACACGCCTGAAGCGAATGGAATTGGTTCTGGAACGCTATATGAACAGCGGGCGCTTTTGCCGCTCGATGGCAGTGCTGACCGAGGGACGCTCGCCCTTTTCTCTTGTAGAAGCACTGAGTGAGTTTCTTCCCGATGTCACCAAGCTGTCGCAACGCGATGCCTATGGAAAACTAGTGACATTTGACCAAACGCTTGGCAATGACTCCCGCGCCGATGCGCTGATCGATGCCATTACCCTTGATTTTTTACTGAACGAGCAGGGGCGCATTCCGTCAGGTATTCCACATACTCCCGTCAGTCTGACGAGCGAGGACAAGCGCACCCTTGCCGCAAGACATCCCGATCTCTATATCCCCGCAACTGAGGTCTATGACCTTCGAGTGCTCGGGCGCTTTGCCGTCGACCGCAAAAACAAACGCTATTATCGCCTATAAAAACCGTGAACCAAATATACGACATACGATTTAACGTAATACGAAAGAACCCCGACAAATTTTACTTATCCGACAACACGAAAAAAGCCGCATAAGACCTTGTAATCTTATGCGGCTTTTGCCATATATTTTATTTTTCAAACAAACCGTTTTCTTCTGCATCCTCATACGTACATGAAATGTGATATATATATCCCATTCTGCTGAAGATACCGTCCTCACGGATAAGTTCTCTCAAGATGCACTCAGGGCCTTGATAATACGCCAACCCATTACGATCCATCCAATACGTTCTACCATCGTATTCTTTCGATTCGCATCCTTCGGGAACTTCAATCGTTTCATTGACATATCGTTTTATCCAACCTTCGGAATTCAACGCATACTCATACGAGGTGGCAAGTATACTGAAAAGATATGCCGCGTCCACAGTCGCATCAGACTTCCATGTCGTAACGGTTCCGTCTTCTGCTGTTTCAAGGTGATAAAGATGTCCATCAGAATAGATTTTGTATTTCTTTCCGGTTGCCTTGACTTCAATACCGCCGATATCATACACATATTCTTCATGATGTGGGGCTGCCTCGCACACCGAGAAGGTCAAATGCTTCAGCATTATGTCAAGATACGCCTCATGATAATCGTGTGCAACGAGACTGTCTTTGGAAGTGACATACGGCATAAAAGGAGATAAATAGCAAGAATATTTAGTTCCCGTGGGGTAAAAATCGGTCGTTACACCTTCCACACGGTAGCATTCGATCTTTCTCCGCTCCTCATTCATATAGTAGAATTGGAACGTAACGATCGCCTCTTGCTTAGAAAGATCAAGTTCATACTCTTCGATCGGCAGCCATTCTGTTTTCACCGCGTGATTTTCAAACACGTGGGCGTAGATCGCATCCTCATCAAAGCTGCGAGGCGGCAATAGCTCAGTCGTAATCTCTGCCGTTGTGATGATTGGTGTGGTCGTCACAGGTGCCGCAGTTGAAACACTTTCGGTCGTATCGGGTGTATCCGCACATGACACGGTACATATAAGAAGCAATATGACAAGCAAGGTAAACAAAACGTTTCGCATTACGATACTTCATCCTCTACTTTGTTAATGGTTACTCCTGAGAAAATAAATAATACCAGTTTCCCAGACTTCATAAAAATTCCTTTTTATTTTATTATATCACAATAATATAAAAAACAAGAACCATATAACCCAAATATGATTCTTGATGAAAATGTTTTAGCGTATTTTTGAAAATAAAAATGTGAAAGTCATTTTAGGCTTTCACATTTTTTATTTATTCCAGCGAAATGATATAGTCGTAAACGCTCTGACCGCCATCAACCAGTACGATTTCGGTATCATCGTCCAAGTGACCGTTCAGCATCGTATACACCTTTTCGGCGTCAGCTTCGGTGACATCCGCGCCGTAGAAGACCGTCACGTACGATACATTTTCCAAATGATCGGTGAGGTTCATAATGCATTCCTCACGCGTATCGGCAACGCATTTGATCTTTTCGTTGACAAGACCCATTGCCTGACCGTCGTGAATGACCAAGCCGTCGATCTCGGAATCACGGACGGCGTGCGTGGTGGTGATGCAGGTCACATTTGCCATCGCTTCTTCCATTGCCAGAAGATTTTCTTCTGCCGTAGCACCTTCATCAAAGACCAGAAGCGAGGAAATGCCCTGCGGCACATTACGGGTAGGAACGACAATCACTTTCTTTTCTTCGCAAAGATTTGCCGCTTCCTGCGCCACAAGCTGAATGTTTTTATTATTGGGGAAAACGAATACCACTTCACTCGGCGTCTGGTATACAGCATCCAGAATGTCCTGTGTAGAAGGGTTCATCGTCTGACCGCCGTAGATCACGTTATCGACACCCAATTCCTTGAAGGTGCGGCTGATGCCATCGCCCATACAAACCGAAACAAAGCCGTAGGTTTTGACGGGAGATGCGATCGTCTGCTCCTTCGCTTTTGCGGCATCCTGCTCCTCCACCACCTTGGTCGAATGCTGAATGCGCATATTTTCGATCTTGATCTTCGAAAGCGAACCGAACTTCAGTGCTTTTTCCAGCACCTTGCCGGGATTGTTGGTATGAATGTGAACCTTGATGATCTCTTCATCATCGACAAAAACGAGGCTGTCGCCCTTGTCGGCGATATAGCGGTAAAATTCCGAAACCATACCCTCGCCGTGATAGGCAGGGTCTTTTTCGACAATGCATTCGGTGCAGTAGGTAAAGGTCACATCCTCGGTATCGAACTGCGAGAAATCGGCAGCCGCAGGACCGTCGGTCGAGGTGGGATCGTTTGCCACGATATCATTGCCCTGAAGCGATGCCAGCATACCCTGCAGAATGATGACAAAGCCGTAACCGCCCGCATCCACAACGTGTGCCTGACGAAGCACGGGCAAAAGATCGGGGGTGTGGGAAAGCTCACTGTCCGCAACGGTGACAAGATGTGCCATCATACCCTTCAGATTGCCGACATAGCTCGGCGCTACCGAAAGTGCCATTTCGGAGGTACGGCGCATAACCGTCAGGATCGTACCCTCCGTGGGATTGGCTACCGCCTTATAGGCTTCCTTTGTGCCGTTTTCAAACGCCTTGGCAAGCTCAAAGGCATCTGCTTCTTCCAGCCCGACAAAAGCCTTTGCCATACCGCGGAAAAAGAGCGACAAAATCGCGCCCGAATTGCCGCGCGCCGAGCGAAGCACCAGATCGCCGATCTTCTTAGCATAGTCGCCAAGCGAAAGAGAGAGCGCGCCAAGCGTGGTAACACTTTTCAGTGTCAGGGTCATATTGATACCCGTGTCTCCGTCGGGAACCGGAAATACGTTCATATTATTCACTGCCACCTTATTGTTATCCAGTGCGTTAGCGGCAGAAACTGTCATTTTATAAAAATCAAGACCGCGAATCTTCATCGTCAATATATCCTTTCCGTATACGGCGTTACACCTTTGCGCTGTTTTCTTCGACAGCGCCTTCATCGAGAAAACGGTTTAAAATGGTAATCACCTTAAAAAACGCATTGAGTTCTTCGCTGGTGATCTCGCTTTTCAGATCTCTGATGGCATCGCATACCCAGTGCGTTACCTGACGCAGACAAGCTTTACCGCTGTCTGTCAGCACCAGCTTACTGCGATATTTCGTTTTTTGCGGATTTTTATGTGCGATGTGCGAAAGCTCTAAAAGCTCAGCCACCACGCGGGAGATCAGGGCTTTGTCAACCTCACAAGCCTGCGACAGCTCGGAGGCGGTCATTCCTTCGGGATGCTTGCCTAACTGAAACAAGCACAGCGCGTGAATGCCGCGCATGGAAAGCGAGGACATCTTGCTGTTTTCGTATTTCTGCAGGCTTTTCGACAGGTTTTCTACGTAAATGCGAAAGAGAGCGTATCGATCGATCAGCATAATAGTTTCTCCTTTGTTAATGTTGACGCGTCAACAATACCGAACACAGTATAGCACACCACAATCCATTTGTCAACACCTTTCACAAATTTTGGGATTTTTTTGAGAGATTTACACAAAAGACCGAGGTGTCGCGGCAAAAAACAAGCTGCCGCGGCAGCTTGTTTTGCTTTTTTCTTATTCGGTTTCTTTTTTGGTAGAGAACATCTGGCGCTGTGCCATAACAAGCTCGTAGTACATTCCCTTTTTTGCCATCAATTCCTCGTGCGTTCCCTCCTCGGCAATCGTTCCTTCCGAAAGAACGATCAGGCGGGTGGCGTTACGCAGCGTGGAAAGGCGGTGGGCAATGGCAAGGGTAGTGCGGTTTTGGATCAGGATCTGCAAAGCATCCTGAATCTGCTTTTCGGTCTCGGTATCCAGTGCACTGGTCGCCTCGTCGAGAATGAGAATTCTCGGATCGTGCAAAAGGGCACGCGCAATCGTCACACGCTGACGCTCGCCTCCCGAAAGCGTATACCCGCGCTCTCCGACCTTGGTATTGTAGCCGTCGGGCAGTTTAATGATAAAGCGGTGCGCCCCTGCCACCTTGGCGGCGGCAATGACCTCTTCACGGGTAGCATTCGGCTTGGCATAGGCAATATTGTCATAGATCGTGCCCGAGAACAAAAAGGTCTCCTGCAGGACGGCACCGATCTGCGAGCGAAGCGATTCCTGCGAATAGTCCTTGATATTGATACCGTCGATCAGAATCTCGCCCTCGTCCACATCATACATACGCATCACCAGATTGATCAGCGTGGATTTACCAACACCGGATTTTCCCACAATGCCGATCATCTCACCCGGCTTGACGGTCAGGTTGACATTTTTGAGAACGGCATTTCTTTCGTCATAGTCAAATGCCACGTTTTTCAGTTCGATCGTTCCCTCGATCGGCTTGACGATCGGCGTTTCACTGTCAGCAACATCCGCCTTTTCATCAAGGATCTCAAACACCTTGGCTGCCGAGTTCAGCATATTGCTGAAGGAGCGAAGCAGTCTGCCGAAAAATTGAAGCGGACCGTAGATCAGCCCAACGTACGCAGAAAACATCGAGATCGTACCGAGCGACATTTCACCGCTCAGATTGTGATATCCGGTATAGTAAAGCAGAAAGATCTCCCCGATGCCGAGCAAGAAGGTAATGATCGGCGAAAAGATCGAGAAAAAGCGTTCGTTCCGCATACGGATGCGGCATTCCTCATAGGACAGCTTATCGAAACGCTTGTTTTCGCGCTCCTCTGTACCAAAGGATTTCACCACACGAATACCCGAAAAGATATCGTGCAAAAAGGTATCGACCTGCGAGGATTTTTCCCACTGGGTATGGTAGATCTTGCCGACACGGCGGCGGAATCTGAGATTCAGGAAAAAGGCAAGCGGCATCGGTCCGATGATCAGAAGTGCCAGACGCCAATCGTACCAGAACAGCACCGCACCGACACCGATAAACATCAGGATCTGTTCGATTAGCTGGGCAAACTGGTTGGTCAGAAAATTCTGAATGACCGAGGTATCGTTATTGATCCTGTGCATCAGATTGCCTGCCGTACGCTTTTGAATACTGGAAACCGAAAGATTTTCCACCTTTTCGAAAACCTCTTCCCGCAGGCGGATGATCACGCCGTTGGAGGCGGTAATGAGAATTCGGGAGCGCACGATCGAAATACCGCGCGACAGAAGGTTGGCGCCGAGGATCGAAAGGATCACGACCGCAAAGCCTTCGAGAAAATCGTAACCCGGCTCAATATAGGTATCCACAAGCTCGCGGTTCAGATAGGGCGCGATCAGATTGACCGCCGTCACCACGAAAAACAGTACAATGGAAAGGAAAATATACAGCCTTGATCCCTGCATCACATCCCAAAGCTGTTTGATGATGCGCTTTTTCGAGCGACAGCGTGAGCAAACCTCGCCCGATTCACCGAAAAGCGGTCTTTGACACTTGATGCAAAGCGCCACTTTTTCATCGTTCTGCCGTTCGGTTTCTTTGCCAAGGCACAGGTCGTCAAACCGCTTGGCACGTAAATAATACGCCG
>JAFTKF010000146.1 GCA_017453405.1 Clostridia bacterium | reverse complement strand
GTGCTTGAAATGGGTATGAGCGCCAAAGGCGAGATCGAGTATCTTGCCAAGATCGCTTGCCCCGATGTGGCGGTGATTACCAACATAGGCACGTCGCATATCGGGAATCTCGGTTCGCGGGAAGCGATTCGGGATGCTAAAATGGAGATCTGCAAGGGATTGAAAAAAGGCGGCGTTCTTATTCTGAACGGAGACGAGCCCCTGCTTGCGGGGATAGAAGGTGCTATGTACGTGGCGCTTCATAATCCCAAGGCGGATTGCTTTGTTGACAATATCTTTGAAGGCGAACACGGCACGGCGTTCGATCTTGTGATCCGCGGAGAGCGGTTTGAATGTATCACCATTCCGACGGTGGGTGAGCACAATGTGATCAACGCGGCGTTTGCCTGGCTTGTGGGCACGGTACTGGGAATCGGTGAATTCCAGATGCGCCGCGGGCTGATGAAATTCAAGAATGTCGGTATGCGCCAGAGTGTTTATGTCACCAACGGACGTGTTGTGATCGAAGATTGCTATAATGCATCTCCGGAATCGATGACCGCTTCGCTGAAGGTGCTGTCTGCTATGGCAAAGCAGAGGGAAAAGCGCAGCGTTGCGGTGCTTGGCGATATGCGTGAGCTTGGTGATTTCAGCAAAGTCGAGCATGGCAAGATCGGCAAGATCGTAGCGGATGAAAAAATTGAGGTTCTCATTACCTTTGGCAAGGATGCCGAAGAGATTGCGAATATCGCATTACAGTATGGAATGAATTCGGAGAATGTCTATACGTTTTCCGATGCGGAGGACATCGCGACGCTGGGCAAGGCGTTGACACGCATTGTAAAAAAAGGTGATATTATCCTCTTCAAGGCGAGTCGCGCACTTTCGTTGGAGAGAGCGATCGCGTATTTGAAATAATCGAAAAAGGATGGTGGGACTATGAGTTATAAAGAAGTGATTGCATATATTATTTTGGGTGTGCTCACATCCTTCTTCATTACGAAGACCGTGACCGCATGGCTGATCCCCAAGCTCAAAAGCATTAAATTGGGGCAGAAAATTCTTGACATCGGACCGCGCTGGCACAAAAACAAGGAAGGAACCCCCACAATGGGTGGACTGGCTTTCTTGGTCGCGTTTGCGGTTGTTTTTACCGCTCTTGCTGTTTTTGCCGCAATCAAAGGCGATGTTGCGCCTGCAGCTAAGCTGTTCTTCAGTATGGCACTGATTCTGTTAAGCGGTGCAATCGGTGCGATTGACGATTACGCTAAGTTTTTCAAAAAGCAAAATCAAGGTCTGAAGCCCTTGCCGAAGTTTTTAATGCAACTTTTGGTTGCCGGCGGTTATACGGCGGGCATTGCGTGGGTCAACAGCTTTTCGACGATGCTGTATATCCCTTTCTACGGCAGAGAAGTGGATTTCGGCGTTTTCTGGTATGTGATCTCTGTTCTTCTGATCACGGGTGTGATCAACAGTGTCAATCTGACGGACGGTATTGACGGACTGGCTTCGGGCGTCACCTTCTTCGTTTCTTGTTTCTTCGTCGTTGCGGGCGCAGTGATGGCAAGTCTTGGCGTCGTGATCCTCGGCAGTGTGACAATTGGCATTACGCTTGGCTTTTTGGTATATAATTTTTATCCTGCCAAAATCTTTATGGGAGATACCGGTTCGCTGTTTCTTGGCGGATGCGTCGTATCGATGGCGTATATGCTGGACAATCCTCTGATCATTCTGGTTGTTGGTATTATTTATGTCATCGAGGCGGCTTCGGTGATCATTCAGGTCGGCGTGTACAAGCTGACGAAAAAACGTGTGTTTAAAATGGCGCCGATCCACCATCATTTTGAAAGATGTTCGTGGAGTGAAACGAAAATTGTGACGATCTTTTCGCTCGTAACAGTTCTTTTCGTCGGTTTGGCATATTTCGGTCTTTAATGGCATACAGATGACCGTATCGGGGCTCGAAAGGGGGGAATCAAATGAATTCAGAAAACTATACAGGCGTTGATTCTCTCGAATCTGCGATCCGTATCGGTACCAAACGGGACACACGGTCTCCGACTTTAGAAAAAAAGAAGCGGATGCCTGTTTTTACGATTGATCCGCTGGATAAGCCGATGCTGATCATTATTTTGTTACTTGTTGCGTTTGGCTCGATCATGGTTTTTTCCGCGAGCTATGCATATGCGTATTCCCGTTATGGCGACAGTACTTATTTTATTAAAAAGCAATTGCTTTGGGTCGTTTTCGGTCTTATTGCAATGCTGTTGGTTTCGCATATTTACTACAAGATCATCAAGGTGTTTTCTTTGCCGATCTACGGCGTGGCATTGGTGCTCCTCGGTCTGGTTCTGGTAATCGGTGTTGCCGCTCAATCGGCACAGCGCTGGATCTATATCGGACCATTCAGCCTTCAGCCTTCTGAAATTATGAAATTCGCGCTTGTTCTGGCAATGGCGTGGTATGGGGATGTTTATAAGAAAAAGATCCACGATCCTACGCAAAGCTTTAAACAGAGAACGGTGAATTCGCTCTTGAAGCCCGCGATCTTTATTGTGGTAGCGGCAGGAGCGATAATGCTGGAAAACCACGTGTCTGGGACACTGATCGTTTGTCTGATCGGTGCGATCTGTCTGTGGGCGCTCGGGTGCGATAAGAAATGGTTTCTGTCGCTGGGCGGTGCAGCCTTTTTGCTGGTTGGTGTGATTCTTCTGATTGTCTGGTTCAAGGATGCTGCTTGGAATAAAATTGACGAGCTGATTCCGGCATATGTTGTCAAGCGTATCGATATGTGGTTAAGACCGGAGAACTATACCTTGCTTGACGATACGTGGCAAACCGTGCAAGGCAAATATGCGGTTGGCTCGGGTGGATTTTTCGGCGCGGGCTTCGGACAGAGCTATCAGAAGCATTTGTTTGTATCGCAACCGCAAAATGACTTTATTTTTGCAATCGTTTGTGAAGAGCTTGGCTTTGTCGGTGCGATCGGACTGATTTTGCTGTATCTGGTATTTGTCTATCGCGGACTTGTGATCGCTCGCCGCGCTCCGGATGTGTATGCTTCCATTGTTGCAACCGGTATTGTCGGTCACGTCGGAATTCAGGCTTTTTTGAATATGCTGGTGGTGACCGGTGTTTTTCCAAACACGGGAATCTCGTTGCCGTTTATCAGCTACGGCGGTTCTTCTTTGGTTATGCTGATGGCGGAGATGGGCATTCTTTTGTCGATCTCCCGTGCATCCACACTTGAAAAATAAAACGCTATGGCATCAGCCATAGCGTTTATCCAACTATAGGGAAGGAGCTTTCTATGAGAGTATTGATTACCGGAGGCGGTACAGCGGGGCACGTGAATCCCGCGCTGGCAATTGCCGATGCGATTGCACGATATGAAAAAGACTCGGTTATTGAATATGTGGGGACAGAAAACGGGTTGGAAGGAAAGCTTGTTAAAAAACGCGGATTGAAGCTTCACCCGCTTGAGGTTTACGGAT
>JAFTKF010000145.1 GCA_017453405.1 Clostridia bacterium | reverse complement strand
TGAGCCGCGGCGAGGCGCGGGCGATGTTCACTGTAGAGGAATTCACAGAATCTATGACGGGTATTTTTACCACCTCGATCGGTTATGCCACGCTGGATGAATCCCCGATGGCGTATAAGCCGATGGCAGAGATCTTAGTCAATATCGATCCTGCGGTAGAAGTGATGTCGGTGATCAAGCCGATCTATAATTTCAAAGCAAGCGATCTTCACGGATAAATGCGTGAAATCAAAAACAGCGATGCCGCGGCATCGCTGTTTTGCATTATAGGGTTTCAAAATGCGTTTTCAGTGCTTCAAACGTAGTGTCGCTGATGCAATGCTCGATCTTGCAGGCATCCTCAGAGGCGATCTCATCACAAACGCCGATCGCTTTAAAGAAGTTGGAAAGAACGGTGTGGCGTTCGTAGGTTTTGTGAGCCACTTCAAGACCTTCCTCGGTCAGATGAAGGCATCCTTCGGCATCGACGGTGATGAATCCGCCGTCCTTTAACAGCCCGACGGCGCGGCTGACACTGGGCTTGGAATAGCCCATTTCCTGTACGACATCGATCGCTCGGACGCGCGAGGTGCTTTGAGAAAGCAGATAGATTGTTTCAAGATACATTTCTCCGGATTCCTGTAAGCGCATATCTGCCTCCTGTTCAGCAATTTTTATTATTATAGCACAATTTTTCAAAAAAAGCAACCGTTTTTCAAAATCTTTCAAAAAAGACGGATTTCTTATGTTTGACAGCGAGAAAAACCAAAACTGTACAGATAGATGGTAAGAATGTATCTTGACATCACCTGAAAAAAATGCTACAATACCTTTGTGTAAGTTTAATAAAAAAAGGAGTGTGAATCATCCGATTATGAGAAAACTTGCCTTATGTATGACGGTGGTGCTTTTGATCTTTGCGGCGATCTTTACGGTTTCCTGCACAGATGATACCGACACCACGCAAAAGACAACGACATCCGCTGTCGAAACAACGAATCCCACGGAAACGACGACAACGCCTGTCAAAGACACCACGCAGATTCCCCCTACGACAACAGAGCCTGCTGAGGTTCGGGTTTCTCCCGAAGAAATAACACTTGGCAAGATCCGTGTTCAGCTTTTGTCCGACACGCTTGTTCGTCTTGAGCAGGCAATGACCGGCAATAAGTTTCAGGACAAGGCGTCCTTTGCCGTCGTCAATCGCGACGATTGGTATCAGGTGCCGTACACCAAAGAGGTTGACGGCGATAACACCCTGATCAAAACCGCAAATTATACCGTGGTTTTGCCGACGAATGCCGCCAATCTGAATAACGCGAAAATTCTTGACGCCGAAGGTAATGAGCTTTGGCATTATGAAACGAAGACTGAAAGTCAGATCTTTTTGCCTTCGCCGAGTGATGAACTGAACTCTTGGTATTTCACCGATAATCCGCGCGTGATTCCGTCCGACGCGGGCTATACCGAAGACGGTCTCAGTGCTGCCAGAAACGGTTGGGTGACCGACAGAACCGGAAACGACTGCTTTGTATTCCTGCCTCAGGGTGATTACGATACCTTCCTGAAGGACTGGATCGAGTTGACGGGCCGTTCGGAAATGGTCACGATGGATATGCTCGGTTATTGGGATTCCCGTTATTATGAATACACCGAAGCGAGTGCGCTGAAGCAGATCGACGACTATGTGAAGCGCGGATATTCGATCGACGTTCTGGTTATCGATACCGACTGGCGCGACGCATCGAGCGGTATCGGTTATGAAGTGAATGAACGCTTATTCCCCGATATGGCACGTTTTCTGGAGCGTGCACACGAAAAAGGCGTGACCATTATGTTCAACGACCACCCCGAACCCGTCAGCGGAACGAACAATCTTCTGGATGCTGAAGAGATCGAGTACCGTACCGACAGTCTGACGATGATCCTTTCGATGGGTCTTGACTACTGGTGGTACGACAGAAACTGGTCGGTTGCCCTGAAGCAGGTAGAGAACGGTCTTTCGCTCTATACCACGGGTATGTATGCCTTCCAGTGGATCACCAATGAATATTATGAATCACTTGTCAAAGAAGATGCGGTAGATGAATATGCACGCCGCGCCTTGATTATGGCAAATGTTGACGGTATCTGGAACGGCGAGATGACCGATCCGACCGAGGTTGCCGCTCACCGCTATTCCATTCAGTGGACGGGCGATATTACCACCGATGCCACCGCACTGAAGAAGGAATTCTATAATATGATCTACGGCGGCGCGGAAATGGGTATTCCCTATATGTCTTCCGATATCGGCGGACATACCGGCGGTGATGTTTCGGATGATATGTATGTCCGTTGGATGCAGTACGGCGCACTGTCTACCATTTGCCGCGTACACTGCACCAAGCCGTTCTCCCGTATGCCTTGGCTCTTTGGCGATACCGCAGAGGCGGTTACCAAGGAATATGTCGGTATGCGTTACCGTCTGATGCCGCTTTACTACTCGCTGGCACGCGAAAACTACGATACGGGTCTTCCTGTTATGCGCAGACTGGACTTCAATTATCCGCAATATGCTGAAAGTGACAGAAACGATCAGTATCTGCTTGGCGATTATATTCTGGTAGCTCCCATTAACGGCAGAGCAATCAATGAATTCTCGCCCTCCACGCTTTCTGCCGACGGCAATCAGGGTCTGAAGGTGGAATTCTTCAAGAACAAGACCCTTTCGGGTACTGCCGCGTACACCGGTTACGACACCGATCTTTTCAAGGATTGGGGCGAAGGCGGACCTTCTGAGATCGGCGGTCAGTCCGAGACCTTCTCGGTACGCTACACCGGTAAGCTCACACCCGATCGCGATTATGTCATTGGCGTTTTTGCGGATGACGGCGTTAAGGTATGGATCGACAACGAGCTTGTGATCGACGGTTGGCGTGTTTATGACACGTATATGACCTCAAAATCCCTTGAAAAGGGCAAGACCTACGACATCAAGATCGAGTATTTCGAGGATGGCGGCAAGGCACATTATTCCTTTGGTTGGATCGCAGATGCGGATCACGATGAACGCACCGTATTCCTTCCCGAGGGCACTTGGATGGATGTCTGGACCGGTAAGGAATATGTCGGACCGACGACTGTTACCTGCTCGCACACGCTGGAAACCTCCCCGATCTTTGTAAGACAGGGTGCGATCGTTCCGCTTGTTTCGCAGGCACAGAACACTGCCAAGATCGACTGGTCGAAGCTGACACTGGATATTTATCCCAGTATGACCTATGATGCTACGGCGCGCCTCTATGAAGATGACACCAAGACGGACGCTTACAAGGACGGTCATTACAGAACAACTGAGTATTCGATGCAGTATGAAGACGGCGCTCTCGTTCTGACGATTGGTGCGACCGAGGGTAGCTTTATCAATCAGCCCGACTTCACAGAACGTACTTACACGGTAAGAATTCACGAAAGAGACCTTCTTGGTAAAGTCACCAAGGTGACGGTGAACGGCAAGGAAGTTTCGGTCAAGAATATTGCCAAGAGTGCGGATGCTTCTCCCTTTGCCGAAACGGGTGCGGCGCTTGATTCCGCAATTGCCGAGATCACTCTGACCTCTGCACTTTCGGCTGAAAATGAGGTTCGTATCTATTTCGCCGATCCCAAGGAAGAAAGCAAGAACACCGAATATGATGATTCTGCCATTGATTTCAATGTGACGGTCAATACTATCACAAAGGCATCGATGAACGGTCTTGATCTCACAGCGCAGGGACCGCTGGATTGGGCACTGTTCGGTACGGAATCCGAAAACTCCGTGATTCGCAAGAAGAACGGTGCGGGATGGATCGGTACGGTGGAATCGTGGGGCGGCAATACGCGTTTCTACGATAACTATCAGATCAAGTGGTCGGACGGCGATGTGAAGACATCGGGTAATACCACCAACGGTCCCGTTTCGAGACGCAATTTTGAAATTAAACTGAAGACCGACGGCACGAAGATGACATATACGCTGTACATCGGCGGTTATAAGAGCGTTGCCAAGATCACTGTCCGTGACAGAGAAGGTAATGTGGAGACCTTTACATTCGGTAAACTCGGAAAAAATTTCTACCGTCAGATCGTGATCGAATGCGAAGCAGGCGAGGCAAGCGAACTGGATATCAACTATTCGCTTCTCTCCGGCGATAATATCACTTTCTCGGCTGTTACCGCAGCAAAATAACAACAAAGAGGCATCTTTCGGGATGCCTCTTTTCAAACAGAAAAGTAAACAAGCATCCTTGCCCGGCAAGGATGCTTGTTTTGTCAGAATTCGAGTTTTTCGGCAATATAGCTTTCCAGCTCTGCGATGGGAAGACGAATCTGTTCCATCGTGTCGCGGTCGCGGACGGTAACACATCCGTCGTTTTCCGATTCAAAGTCGTAGGTGATGCAGAAGGGTGTACCGATCTCGTCCTCACGGCGGTAACGCTTACCGATCGAGCCGGTATCGTCAAAGTCCACCATAAACTTCTTCGAGAGGCTGTGATAGATCTCCTCTGCCTTGGGTGTGAGCTTCTTCGAAAGAGGCAGAATTGCCGCCTTATAGGGAGCGAGGGCAGGGTGGAGACGGAGTACGACACGGATGTCGTTCTTGGCGGGATCGACAACTTCTTCGTCATACGCGTCGCAAAGGAACGCAAGGAAGACACGGTCAGCACCGAGCGAGGGCTCGATGACATAAGGAATATAGCGTTCGTTGGTTTCGGGATCAAAATAGTCGAGAGAATCGCCGCTGAAGTTGGTGTGCTGTGTCAGGTCATAGTCGGTTCT
>JAFTKF010000012.1 GCA_017453405.1 Clostridia bacterium | reverse complement strand
TGGAATGCGCTCCCCTTTAAGATTCTCGTTCTGCTCGGCGGTCTTCAGGGTATCAACAAGCAGTATTATGATGCCGCTAAGGTTGATGGCACTTCGCGTATCCGTACCTTTGGCAGAATCACCGTTCCGCTTCTTTCCCCGATGCTTGCTTACGTTGTCATTACCGGCTTTATCGGTGGCTTCAAGGAATATTCCTCGATCGTCGGTGTATTCGGTGAGGATATGGGACCTCCCGGTGGTAACAGACGTCTGAACACGATGGTTGGTTATATTTACGATGCTATCGAAAAAGACGCAGAGGGCACGGCGTCCGCTGCCGCTCTCATTCTCTTCGGCATTATTCTTGTTGTGACAGCCCTCAACCTCTGGGTCAGCAAGAAGAAAGTTCATTATTAATCAGGAGGGTAGGATGAATACAAATACAGACATCGTTACGATGCATGAAAAAGACATGAAGCGTGTTCAGGCAACGCAAAAGGTCGTCAAGGTCCTTGTCAAAATCGCGCTGTACACCTTCCTTTGCCTGATGGCACTGATCGTCCTTTTCCCTTTCTACTGGATGATCATCTCCTCCCTCAAGACGCTTGCCGAGTATAAGCTGCCGCTTCCCACCTTTTTCCCAAAGGATATTCAGTGGGGCAACTATGTGACGGCGTTTAACACCGCCAATCTCGGCAGACTGTTCCTCAACACGATGTATGTCGGTATCGTTTCGACACTGCTTTCACTTGTCATTACGGTTCTGACCGCGTTTGCTTTCGCAAGACTTGAATTCAAGGGCAAGGATGCGCTGTTCGGCGCACTGCTCGCGACAATGATGATTCCCGGTGAGCTTTTCACCATTACCAACTATATCACCGTTGTCAATCTCGGTTGGTATAAGACCTTTACGGTTCTGATCGTGCCTTTCCTCGTCAGTATCTTCTATATTTATCTGCTTCGTCAGAATTTTATGCAGATTCCCGAGGAGCTGTATCTTGCTGCCAAGGTTGACGGTACGAGCGATATCAAATATCTCTGGAAGGTTATGATCCCGCTCGCGCTTCCTTCGTTGATCTCGATCACCATTCTCAAGATGATGGGTGCTTGGAACTCTTACGTTTGGCCCAGACTTGTTGCGAACGATGATGCACACAGACTGATCACCAACGGTCTTCGAAATGCCTTTACCGACGCTACCGGTAATGCGGATATTCCCGTACAGATGGCGGCAGTCGCACTTGTTTCGGCACCGCTCTTCCTTGTGTTTATTTTCCTGAGAAAATATATCATGAAGGGTGTCAGCCGCAGCGGTATCAAGGGCTGATATCCTCCGTTTCGGAATATCGGCACACTAAACAGTTGTTTAAGAGTCTGACTCTTAACATAAATATCATTCACAATTCTTCAAAGAAAAGAAAGGAATTTACACTATGAAGAAACTTATAGCAGTTCTTTTGCTGGTAGCTATGGCATTGACTCTCGTGCTGACCTCTTGTGGCGGCGGAGAGATGCCCACCACAGCAGAAACCACTACGAATGCTCCCACGACGACCAAGGGACAGGTTCCGGATCTCGATCCCGATGATGCCGTTGACATCGAAGATTTCACGATGCCCGAAGGCGGCTTTGACACGACCAAGCCTGTCACCATCACCTTCTATCACACGATGGGTGCAAACCTTCGCGAGGTTCTCGACAGATATGTTGTCGAGTTCAACAAACTCTACCCCAATATCACCGTTAAGCACGAGCAGGTTGGCGGCTACGATGATGTTCGCGACCAGATCTCCACGGAGATTCCCGCAGGTCTTCAGCCCAACATCGCTTACTGCTATCCCGACCACGTTGCTCTTTACAACATCGCTAAGGCAGTTCAGACGCTCGATACCCTCATCGGCTCGACTGTTACCGTAACCCGCGCCGACGGCACCACCGAGACGATCGGTCTTACCGAAGCACAGCTGAACGACTTCATTCCCGGCTACTATGAAGAAGGTAAGCAGTTCGGCGACAACAAGATGTACTCGCTTCCTTTCTCGAAGTCGACTGAAGTTCTTTACTACAACAAGACCTTCTTCGAGAAGCACAATCTTCAGGTTCCCACCACCTGGGATGAAATGGAAGCATTGATGAAGAAGATCATTGAGATCGATCCCATGTGTATCCCGCTCGGTTATGACTCTGAGTCCAACTGGTTCATCACCATGTGCGAACAGCTCGGTTCTGACTACACCTCGGCAACCGGCGAGCACTTCCTCTTCGACAACGAAACCAACAGAAACTTTGTTAAGCGTTTCCGCGAATGGTATCAGAACGGCTACGTAACCACCCAGGAGCTTTTCGGTGCTTATACCTCCGGTCTGTTTGTTACCACCGATGAAATAAACAGCTATATGTCGATAGGTTCTTCCGCAGGTTCTACGCACCAGCGTCCTGCCAAGATCAACGGCGAATATCCTTTTGAAGTTGGCATTGCGCCCATTCCCCAGATCGATCCTTCCAACCCCAAGGTTATCTCGCAGGGTCCCAGCGTGACCATCCTCAAGGATGACAATCCTCAGGAAGTTCTCGCATCCTGGCTCTTCATCAAGTATCTCACCACCTCGACCGACTTCCAGGCTGAATTCTCGATGGCATCGGGCTACGTTCCGGTTCTTAAGAGTGTTGGCGAGCATCCCGTTTACAAGGCAGAGTTCCTTGACAAGGCTAACGGCGGCGAATATATCGCGGCTCTTTCGGCTAAGATTTGCCTTGAGCAGACCGACGCTTACTACACCTCGCCCGCGTTCAACGGCTCTTCGAAGGCTCGTTCGCAGGTAGGCGCGCTCCTTTCCGCTGTTATTTCCGCATCGGCAGAAGACATCGGCTCTGATGTAGATGCCTATATCAAGAAGCAGTTCGAAAAAGCGCTTCAGGAATGCAGAAGCTGATTTTTCGCTTAACGAAACTATGAAAAGAAGTTTACTCTTTTTACTGATTTTAGTTGTTGCTGTTACTGTTCTCGCCGCTTGCGGCGGGGACGGTGACACAACGCACCAAACAACGGCTTCGATTACAACCGACACGCCTGTTGTGACGACTACCTCCGTTACGACCACAACCCCCGAAACCACCAAGGTTCATGTGCATATCGATTATGCCGCGACGGTTGTTCCCGGTGACGATTCGGTCAGCGTTAAGCAGGTCGTCAAGGATGTTAAGTCGTATATCGACGGTGATACCACGCACTTCAATGTCAAAGAGTTGGTTAACGGCAAGGATGTTGTCAAGGCGAGATATCTTGCTGTCAATACCCCTGAGTCGACCGGTAAAATCGAGGAATGGGGTAAAGCCGCATCCAAATTCACCAAAGAGACGCTGATGAAGGCAACCTCGATTATGATCGAATCCGATACCCTCAACTGGGATCTTGACTCGACGGGTGACAGATGCCTTCTTTGGATCTGGTATAAGACCGAAGAGAACGCACCTTGGAGAAACCTCAATATCGAGCTTCTTCAGAACGGTCTTGCCATTGCGTCGAATTCGAATAACAACCGTTACGGCTCGGTTTGTATGGATGCCATCACGCAGGCAAAGGTTGAAAAGTTACATATTTATTCGGGTGAGAAAGATCCCGGTTTCTTCTACGGTGACGCGGTTGAGCTTACCCTGAAGGAATTAAGACGCAATATTGAACAGTATGCCGATGTGAAGGTTGCCTTCACGGGTATCGTTACCCTTGACAGCAACAACGGCGTTTATGTAGAAAGCTACGATGCCGAAACCGATATGTATTACGGTATTTACGTATACTACGGCTTTAATCTTTCCGCAAAGGGTCTTGAGATCCTGTCGGAAGGCAATGAAGTGCGTATTGTCGGTACGGCGCAGTTCTATGAAACAGGTGGCACGTGGCAGGTTGCCGGTGTTTCCTGTAACGCATTCAAGCCGAATGACCCCAACAATCTTGTTCTGATCAGCGAAGGCAACAAGCCCGGCTATCAGGAGGTTACGGCTACCGATTTCTTGGAAAAGAAGGTCGTATTTGAGCGCGAAGATGGCTCGACCTATTCCAAGGACTATTCCGCTCTTGCCATGGATACTTCGATTTCCATGAAAAATCTCGTTGTTAAAAGAATCTATACCACACAAAGCGAAAACGACACTTCGAACGGTGCGATGACGCTGACCTGTGAGGTAGACGGCAAAACCATTACCGTCAGAACGAACGTACTGTTCGATGCTGATGGCAAGAAGGTGACAGAAGCCGCGTTTGCGGGCAAGACTGTTGATGTAGAAGGCGTTGTCGGTTATTTTAACGGCGATTATCAGATCAAAGTGGTTGCTTTGGACGGCATTTCCGTTCATTGACACATATTAACAATTGAAGGAGTTACTCATGAAGAAGTTTTTACTCAGCTTACTCTTGGTAACCGTATGTCTGGCATGTCTTGTCGCTTGTGGCGGCAATGACACGACGAGTGAGATTACAACGACCGAACCTACCGTTGTTACCACACCCGTTCAAACCACGGCAGGCGGTTCCGTCACTCCCACGCCTTCGGGTCTTGAAGACGCCAAGGCATACCTCGAAGCGCTTTACAAGGATGCTTCGGAATCCACCCCTGTTGACTATGAGCTGATCGGCGCGCTCCGCATTGCCGGTGTTCAGTACACCCTTGAATGGTCCTGCGGCGATGTAACCGGCGTTACTGTCACCAGAAAGGATGCCGCTACCGTTCTCATCGATGTGATCGACAGAGCGGATGCTGACATTCCTTACACCCTGACTGCTACCATCACCGATAAGGATGGCGCGAGCATTCAGGTTACCTTCCAGAGAAAAGTTCCGATGTTCAAGGAAAACACCTTTGCTGAATATGTTGCAGCAAAGAACGATGATCTTCTGATCGTTAAGGGTGTTGTTTCGGGTATCATCGCAAAATCCAAGGGCAATTCCTCCAACTGCCTCTACGTTCAGGATACCGATGGCGGTTACTACGTATACGGTATGGAAAAGGATCCCGTTACCGATCTCAACATTGAAATCGGTATGACCGTTCGCGTTACCGGTAAGAAGGATAACTACAACGGTACATTTGAGCTGAAGAATGCAACCGTTGAAGTTCTCAACGACGGTGCAAAGACCGATGTTGTTGCTAAGGATCTGACCGACGCTTTCAAGGCGGCAACCGATCTGAAGGCTACTGAGCTTGTCGGCATTCAGGGTATGTATGTAACCCTGAAGGGTGTTACCATCGGTGAGCTTGGTGATAACGGCTATCACTACTTCACGCTTGGCACTCTCAAGACTTATGTCAGAATTTCCTCCTCGACTTGTCCTCTCACCAAGGCTGAGCAGACCGCATTCACCTCCGCTTGGGAAAGCCACAACGGCTGGACCGCTGATATCGCGGGTGTGATCTCGGTTTATGACGGCAAGTTCTATCTTACCCCCTGTGTTCCCACCGATGTCAACTTCCTCTCGCTCCCTGAGCTTGACGATGCCGGCAAGGTTGCTTTCGAAAAGGGCAATCTCACCTTTGTTGACAAGATCAAGGAAGCAGGCGACCTTGAAGTTCCGGTTGCAGGCTCTTCCTACACCGATGTTACCATTTCGTGGGCATCTGACAATGCTTGCGTTGTTGTAAACGGCAACAAGCTGACCGTAACCCTTCCCGACGCGGACACCGTTGTTACGGTAACTGCCACCATCAAGAGCGGCGATGTTACCGATACCAAGGAATTCTCCGTCAGAGTAGATGCGGCTGTTCAGATCGTTTATACGCCTGAGCTTGTCGCGAAGCCCGAAGCTTCCACGGCATATAAGTTTGCTATGTCGATCGGTGACAAGATCTACTACTTCACCGGCGAAATGAGTGGCTATTATATGGCTACCAGCGAAGACTACAAGGATGCCGTTGATGTTTACATTGAAACGGTTGAAGGCGGCGTTCGTTTCTACTTTATGGACGGCGAGACCAAGACCTATATCGATGTGACTCCTCGCGATACCGATGCTTCCAAGGCGAATATCGCTTTGACCGCAACGCCCTC
>JAFTKF010000011.1 GCA_017453405.1 Clostridia bacterium | reverse complement strand
ATCGATTAAAGAATGATAAACTCGGGCAGACCGTTTTTGTAAGCGGGAGCCGCCTCGCCTGCGATCAGAGGCAACAGATACTCAGCGCACGCCTTGGTAACGTGATTGCCGCGCGCGTTGATAAACTCGGAAGGAACCTCTTTGATCTGATTGGCGATCAGCGACACGTCGCTGTGGCCGATCGTGACACGGTAGGGGTTGGTGGATTCGCGCAGAATGGTCATCATCTCGCGGGTAACACCCTCGGATGCAGCCTTCACAGCGGCTCTGCCAACCATCACCGATTCAGCAAGGTCGGTAGCGGATGCCAGATGTGCGGCACAGCGCTGGGGAAGATTGAGCTCGATCGAGCGCACCTTGCAGCCGATCTCGTTCTTTACGGCGTGCTCAAGTGCCTTGCCCGTACCGGAGAGCTGCTTGTGGCCAAACGCATCGACAGAGGCAATACCGAAGCCCTCGCAAACGTAGGTGCCATCGGCAAAGCGGATACCCTCGGAAACCGCGATCACCACATTGGGATGCTTTGCAAGCGCGGCGCGCAGATCCTCAAAGAATTCGTCCTTCGAGAAGGCGCGCTCGGGCAGATAGATCATATCGGGTACCAGTCCGTCAACAGCAAGCGGAATACCTGCGGCGGCGGTCAGCCAACCGGCATCACGGCCCATAATTTCCACAATGGTAACAGCAGGAGTCGTGTATACGGCACAGTCGCGAATGATTTCCTGCAGGGTAACTGCGATATACTTGGCAGCAGAGCCAAAGCCGGGGGTGTGGTCGGTCACGATCAGGTCGTTATCAATGGTCTTCGGCACGCCCATAATGCACATTTCGTAATCATGCTCCTTGGTGTATGCCGAAAGCTTAGCAACGGTATCCATCGAATCGTTGCCGCCGATGTAGAAGAAGGAGCGAATGTCGTTCTGTTTGAAGAGCGAAAGCAGCTTTGCGTAAACGGCCTCGTCCTCGCCAAGCTTCGGCAGCTTTTTGCGGCAGGAGCCAAGTGCTGCGGCGGGCGTATGCTCAAGCGCCTTGATCTTTTCTTCGCTGTCAAAGAAGGCGGTCAGGTCGATCAGGCGTTCTTCAAGAAGGCCCTGCACACCGTTACGCATACCGTAAAGGGTGTGGATCGCGCCGTCACCCACATTTTCCTTCACGCCGCGGATCACACCTGCAAGCGTGGCATTGATAGCGGCAGTGGGACCACCCGACTGACCGACAACTGCATTTCCGATTAACTTTTTCATAGTAAAAACCTCTTTCGGTATTCATTATACAGTTTCAGTATACCAAACTGTGAAAAGATTGTCAATTGTATTATGTTCTTTTTTTATTGTAAAATCAGCCACCGTTATTCTTGACACCATTTCTCTTTTTTCGCCGTCATTCGGGACAAGCGACCTTGCATATAATCGGGCGGAGGTGATCTGTTTGTTTTCTATGCTGTTATCCCTTTTGCTGAATGCCGTGCATCTGTTGCTGGGAATTGGCACGCCGCAAAGCTTTCCCCCTCCCCTTTCGGGCGACGAGGAAAAGGAGGCGTTTTCCGCTATGGCAAACGGAGATATGCAGGCGCGGGAAAAGCTGATCTTGCACAACCTGCGCCTTGTGTCACACATCGTACGAAAATATTATGGAACAGCCAAGAATCAAGAGGACCTGATATCGATCGGCACCATCGGACTTGTAAAGGCGGTGGATAGCTTTAACCCCACCAACGGTGCGCGTTTTGCCACATATGCGGCAAAGTGCATCCAGAATGAAATCTTAATGCATTTCCGTGCGCAAAAGAAGCTTTCTGCCGAGGTTTCGATCAACGAAACCATTGACGTTGACCGCGACGGTAATCCCCTGACTTATATTGATGTGATCGCCACCGAGGATCACATCGAGGAAGAAATCGACCTACACACAAAATCGGCGCGTGTGCGCCGATTGCTTAATACTGTGCTTGAGGAACGTGAGCGACAGATCATTCTGCTTCGCTACGGGCTTTCGGGCGAACCGCCCCGCACCCAACGCGAGGTCGCGACTCTGCTGGGCATTTCACGCTCTTACGTCAGCCGCATCGAAAAGGGTGCACTGGAGACCCTTAGAGAATACTGTTAAAAAGGCGACGGCAAATGCCGTCGCCTTTTTTTATACAATGCAAGCGGGCTCGTAGCAGAACAGGATCTTGATTAGATCCCAAACAGGTCTTTTCCCTTTCAACGGATGCACAAAACCCGTGTAGTAAAGGAAGGACATGACATCCTTGGTTTCCTTTGGATTCCATACCCGTTTTGCCGCAATATCACCATATTCACAGCGCTCCGAATCGGCGATATATTTGAGATGCTTATTCATCTCTTCAATCAGGGGATTCTTTTCATAATTCTTCAAAGATACGATAACGATATTGCATTTTTTATCCAGACTGCGGATATGAGCAATCAAGTCGCGATACTTGCAATCGAACTCTGCGGGGTCTTTTTTGAAACCGTCCAGATCAGCTTCACCGATATGTAAAAAGAGATTTTCGGGATGCAGTTTCGAAACACACGCATCATATGCTTGCACGGCATCATTGATTGAAAGATCCGCAAAGCTTCTGTTATAAAACTGAGCATCTAACGAAAACGCCTGCTGCAGTTCTCCCAACGGAATCTGTTTATCTCCGCTTCCTCCAAAAATCACATTTCCGTGTTGCTCGGCAAGTTGATTGAGCGCACGGTATTTTTGCATTTCTTTTTCCATCGTCATTCTCCTTATATCTTTTGTGCTTTATTTGCATGGTCTACGCATTTCTTATCCAGTATCATATTGCGAAAATACACCACAATATTCAGTGCAACAATAGCAAGGTTAATAAAATATGCGACCAGCACGTAATTGATCTGATGCGT
>JAFTKF010000144.1 GCA_017453405.1 Clostridia bacterium | reverse complement strand
CTTGAAGTCAAAGCGTACGCGATCGGCATCGACATACGAGCCTGCCTGCTCAACGTGATTGCCGAGTACCTTGCGAAGAGCGGCTTGCAAAAGGTGTGCGCAGGAGTGGTTTCTCATAATAGCGGCACGGCGATCGGCATCGACGGTTGCCGTTACGGTATCGCCAACCTTGATGTCGCAGTCGGCAGTGGAGATCATATGGATATATACGCCGTCAGCCTTCTTGGTGTCGCTGACGAAAAGTGTCTTATCGCCCGTGGTGATCACACCGGTGTCGCCCACCTGACCGCCGCCTTCTCCGTAGAAGGGCGTTTTATCAAGGATCAGGGTGAAATCTCCCTCGGTGACCTGATTGACTTCCATATCATTGGCAAGAATGCCGATGACTTTAGCTTTACACGCGGTGGTGGTGTAGCCCACAAATTCCGTCTTCGCAAAATCAGCAAGCAGATTCTTCGAAGCATCGCTCCAACCGCTGATATTGGCACGTGCGGCACGTGCGCGCGCCTTCTGTTCTGCCATCAGTGCCGTGAAGCCTTCTTCGTCCAGCATAAGCTCGCTTTCGGCGGCAATTTCGCGGGTCAGGTCGATCGGGAAGCCATAGGTATCGTAAAGACGGAAGGCATCCTCACCCGAAATGGCGGTTTTGCCTTCGGCACGTGCTTTTTCGATAATGGCAGAGAGCATATCCGAGCCTTGGTCAATGGTCTGGTTGAAGCGTTCTTCTTCAATGCGGATGACCTTGCTGATATACTCGAGCTTTTCGGTCAATTCGGGATATTCCGAGAAATTCTCACGTGCTACAACGGCGGCAACATCGGCAAGGAACAGTCCCTTGATGCCGAGCATTCTGCCGTGGCGGGCAGCGCGGCGGAGCAGTCTTCTGAGGACATAGCCGCGACCCTCGTTCGAGGGCACAACGCCGTCGCATACCATAAAGACCGAGCCGCGGATATGGTCGGTGATGACACGAAGTGAAATATCGCTCTTGGGATTTTCGCCGTAGGTCACACCGGCTTTGTCGATAATGGCTTTCATAATGTTCTGCACGGTGTCGACTTCAAAGAGGTTGTTGACACCCTGCATAATGCAGGCAAGGCGTTCAAGACCCATACCGGTGTCGATATTGGGCTTCTGCAGACGGGTATAGTTACCCTTGCCGTCGTTATCAAACTGCGTGAAAACGAGATTCCAGAATTCCATATAGCGATCGCAGTCGCAACCCGGCTTACAGTCGGGCGAGCCGCAACCAAATTCCTCGCCGCGGTCAAAATGGATCTCCGAGCAAGGACCGCAGGGACCCGAGCCGTGCTCCCAGAAATTGTCTTTTTTACCGAGACGGACAAGGCGGCTTTCGGGTACGCCGATTTCCTTGTTCCAGATGTCAAAGGCTTCGTCATCTTCTTCATAGACGGTTACCCAAAGCTTATCCTCGGGCATTTCGATGGTCTTGGTGCAGAATTCCCACGCCCAGCTGATCGCTTCGCGCTTGAAATAGTCGCCGAACGAGAAGTTGCCGAGCATTTCAAAGAAAGTACCGTGGCGGGCGGTGATGCCCACGCGATCAATATCGGGGGTGCGGATGCACTTCTGGCAGGTTGCCATACGGTGACGGGGCGGTTCTTCCTCGCCGGTGAAATATTTCTTCAAGGGTGTCATACCCGCATTGATCAGAAGGATCGATTTGTCTCCGATCGGAACAAGCGGGAAGCTCTTGTGGCGAAGGCAGCCCTTCGATTCGAAAAAGGTCAAAAACTGTTCTCTTAATTCGTTAACAGAGGTCCATTTCATACTTACTTCCCTACTTTATGTTTTCGTTAATTTATTTCTTGGGAAATATCAGTCGTGGGTGACTTGTCCGTCACCGTGAATGTCGATTGGCTCACCGCCAACGAAATCGGGTTTTACCAGTGCGGTGAGGGCATCCTTACAGCGTGCGGCAACTTCGCGAAGATCACGCATTGTTTGTCCTTGATAGCCGCGAAGCGACGCCGAAACGCCGTGTGCTTCAATGTCGTAGGCTTCGGCAAGATATAAGGCGCGGTACAGGTGGTATTCCTGTGTGACGACGACAGCACTTCTGACACCGAATACGTGACTTGCGCGTGCCATGGTTTCATATGTCGAAAAGCCTGCGTGATCAAGAAAGATATCTTCAAGCGGAATGCCGAATTCCTCGTGTGCCACGCGCTTCATCGTGCCGACCTCGTCATAGCCTTCCCGACCGTGATCCCCCGAAAAGAGGATGGTATCGCTAACCCCCGCTTGGTACAGAAGACAAGCGGTTTTGATGCGGTCATACAGCATATCAGAGGGCGTGCCGTCTGCCTTGACACCGCACCCGAGCACGATAATGCAGTCAACAGCGGCATCGCCCGGCATGGTTTCAAGGGTGAATATGCGGTCCTTGACCGATGCCTTCAGCGAAAGGTTGACGGTGAGAACGGTGATCAATGCCATAAGGCAGAAGGTGGCAACGACAAGAGAGAGAAAGGCAAGCGCAAGGCGCTTTTCGCGGGCAATGGGCTTTTTCGGTGTGCGCGGCTTTTTCACGCGCGGTGCTTTTTTCTTTCGGGCTTTGCTTTTGATTTCAGAGCGGAGTTTGGTCATGGTACAAAAGATAGCCGCCGCCACAGTCGGTAAGCGGCTCGTCGGAAAGGGAAAGAAGCGTGGCATTCTGCCGCTTGGCAAATGCCAGCATCGGTTGATAATCGGGGTGATCGTTAAGTCTTCCGAAAAAAACGGTCAGCCGCTCGGACAGAGCAAGGGAAGCACCCCCGATAAAGCCGGTATCGTACGGGGAAAGGGTAATAGCCCCCGGTGTGATCAGCAGAGCATCGACGCCGTGTTCGGTCAGGGCAGTGTACAGGGAGCGATCGGCAGTGATGATGCCACGCCCGACACTTGCCGCCGCACAGTGCGTATAGCCTTGTCGGATAGGGACAAAGTGTGGATAGTGGCAGCGAAGCTCTTGTGACACGGTGTTACCGCCAAACAGGGTCTCCCCGACGGGGAGCGCATTGAAGAGGACATCCTCGGGATAGCGTTTTTGCGGCGAATCCTCTGACAAAACGAGCTTGTCGAGAAAGGGCGCAAAAAAAGCGGGATGCTCTTCATAATAGGCACGGGACAGCAAAAGCTTGCCCGAAGGCAGGGGAGCGATGAGCATATCGGGGTGACAGCGGACGGGCTTGTCCAGACGGGAAAAGGGTGGCAAGCGCCTGACGGTATAGCCGAGCGCACAAAGCCGTTTTTCCTGACACGCGGATATTTCACCGCAAAACAAAACAGGGCGGATAGAGAATCCGCCCTTCACAGTTGCAGTATGGTACATATACTTTGATGCAAAAGACAGTTTCATACGTGTCGATAAACGCATCAGCGAAAAATTATCAAGAACGAAAAAATCGTCTTTTGTCAAAAGTTTGCCTTACGCGCGTTCTACTTTGCCCGAACGCAGGCAACGCGAGCATACATAAGCGGTTCTGTGAGTGCCGCCCGATACGATCTTTACTCTTCTGATGTTGGGCTTCCAAGTTCTGTTAGTCTTACGGTTCGAGTGGGAAACGGCGAGACCGTAAACGACTTTCTTTTCGCAGATTTCGCATTTTGCCATAATTTGCGCACCTCCAATATATATCAAGTTATTATTATTTCTAAACAGCACTACTGATTATAGCATAAGATAAATGAAAAATCAATAGTATTTTTAAAAAAAATTACAAAAATCGCATTTTTTTAAGGGAAAATCCGCCGCTTGACAGTGTGGTTTGCCCTTTTTTGTCAATCCTTCAGTTCTTCATCCAGCTCGTCAAGACGGTGGCGGCTCTTTTTGGCTTCCGCTGTCGATTCGGCAAGAAGACGTGCCTTTTCCTTGGCTTTTTTGCCGATCAGGAAACGGTTTTCCTCGCCGTTCATCATACGGCGGATATTGGCACGGTGCATCACGACGACGAAAACGGCAAGAAAGATGCCAACGAAGATCATCGGTGCGGTGACGGTGTGATTCAGGGTGTGATATTGCGAGGGGATCGCGGTGATGGCGCCATCCAGTGTTGGTACTTCGGTATAAAGACCGTTTTTGATGAAATAGTTCGGCAGGATACGGGAATGAAGCCAGTCGTAAATACGGCTGTGGATCAGGGGATAGAGAATGAGCGACATAATACTGCCAAGCGAAAGATATTTGGTCGAAAGCACGATCAGAATGAAGATGGCGATCAGAATCAAAAATACGATGGGGTCAAGAATGAACGCCATTGTTCCTGCCGCGGCAACACCCTTGCCGCCCTTGAATTTATAAAAGCAGGGGAAGCAGTGACCGAGTACGCAGGCAAGACCCGCAAAGGTGGCGGTATTGACACCGAAGAGGATCATACCGACCGCAACACCGACAACGGTTTTGCCAAAGTCACCAAGCAGTGTGAGGACACCTGCGCGCGTGCCGAAGGTACGGCGCATATTGGTGAAGCCGGCATTGCCGCTACCGTATTTGCGGATGTCGTCACGGTAGATCAGCTTGGAAAGGACGATGGCGAAGTTGACACTGCCGATGAGATAGGAAAATACTACCCACACGGCACAAAGCGTAAAGAAGGTCAGGGCGTTTTCGGTGAAATATTCACGCAAAATGCCGTTCAGCTTCAGATATTCGTAATTGTACAGAAATTGAGCAAATGCACTCGGGGTGGGCATCAGTCTTCCTCTCCTCTCATACGAACAACGATCTTGATGGGTGTGCCCTCAAAGCCGTAGGCTTCGCGGATCTGATTTTCGATATAGCGTTGATACGAATAGTGGAACAAACGGATATCGTTGCAGAAGCAAACAAATGTCGTGGGCTTGGTGCCAGACTGTGTCATATAATAGATCTTCAGGCGGCGTCCCTTGTCACTCGGGGGCTGAACACGGGCAACGGCATCGGCAAGCAGATCGTTTAATTGACCGGTGGTAATGCGCTTGGCGTTTTCTTCAGCACCCTTCAGGATCAGTTCAAAGAGGCGCGGAATGCGCTGACCTGTTTTGGCGGATACGAAAATAATGGGAGCGTAGCTCATATACGCAAGGGCAACACGGATCTTATCGGTGAATTCCTTGGTGGTGTGGTTATCTTTTTCGATGAGATCCCATTTGTTCACGACGATGACCGTCGCCTTGCCCGATTCGTGGGCAATTCCCGCAATCTTTTCGTCCTGCTCGGTGATGCCTTCGGAGGCATCGATCATCAGAACGCAGACATCGGCGCGTTCCACTGCCATTTTGGCACGGAGCACGCTGTATTTTTCGATCTTATCTTCCACACGGCTCTTGCGGCGAATGCCTGCCGTGTCGATGAATTTGAATTTGCCGTATTCGTTTTCGATCTCGGTATCGATCGCGTCACGCGTTGTGCCCGCGATGTCCGATACGATCAGACGGTCTTCGCCGAGGATCTTGTTGATGATCGAGCTTTTGCCTGCGTTCGGCTTGCCGATCACCGCAACCTTCAAGCGGTCATCGTCCTCTTTTTCATCCCACGCGTCATCGGGAAGATGCGCATACACGGCATCCAGAAGGTCACCCGTGCCGTTGCCGTGGGTTGCCGAAATAGCAACGGGGTCGTCTTCAAAGCCCAGCTCGTAAAATTCATAAAATTCAGGGGGCGGTGCGCCAATCGTGTCGATCTTATTGACGCCCACGATGACGGGCTTGCCTGCACGAAGCAGCATATTGGCAATGTCGCGGTCGTCCGCCGTCACCCCTGCGTTGATATCGCAGAGAAATACGATGACATCGGCGGTTTCAATGGCGATCTCCGCTTGAAGGCGCATATGCTTTAAGATGATATCGTCGGTCTTCGGTTCAATACCGCCCGTATCGATCATCATACATTTTTTGGCGCGCCATTCGAATTCAAAATAAATGCGGTCGCGTGTGACGCCGGGGATGTCCTCGACGATCGCAATGCGTTCGCCTGCGAGTTTATTAAAGAGTGTACTTTTGCCGACATTGGGTCTGCCGACAATGGCTATGATCGGTTGTGCCATAGATTGTACTCCTTTCCGGTCCTGCTTCGTCCTTATTGGAGAAGCGTGTGTATGAAATCGTCGCCCGTGGGTCTTGCCGTGCGAACGGGTGTGGGTAATACGGCTTCCAGTGCCTCCAGGGTGGTATCGTCAAGAAAACGGTCACCTTCGTCGCGAAGCATCACGGTAGGAAGCATCAGAAAATCGCCGAGCGGCTTGTTTTCAAGCTGTTTGATCAGATCTCTGCCCGTGATCAGCCCCGCTACGGTGATGGTGTGCCCGAAAAAGTCGTTTTCGATGCGGTATACGTGGCAGGTGAAATGCTTGGCTTTTTTCATCAGGGCATCGGTCAGTGATTTGATGAAGGGGTACGCCGCTTCACCGGTTGCGATCGAACAGGTGATGGGCTTTTCAAGGTCATAATCCTCTTCCAGATAGTCAAATGCTTCTTCAAATTCCCGTCGCATCGAGGTGATCATTCCGACTCCGTTTTCCAGCTGGGGATAGCCTTCATAATAGTCCTCGTCGGGCAGGGATTGCTCGGCTGTGAGATAAAATTCATCCGAGGGAAAAACCAGACGCGTGCCGTGGGTCATAAGCATCCGATCGCCAAAGGCGTTCAGCATTTTCAGCACCTCGGCGGCATCCTCCTTGGTAAAGGGTTTGAGGGGATACAGCCCCTCGCGGTGCGCGGTAATGCCCGAGGGCACGACAGCAACCGACTGCAGGGCGGGGAGATATGCGGTAAGATCGTTGAGTGTTCTCAAAAGCTCGTCCTTGTCATTGACACCCTTGCAGAGCACGATCTGCGCATTGATGGCAATATCGGCAGAAGCAAGCTTTTCAAGATAAGACAGCACCTTGCCTGCGTTTTTATTGTTCAGCATCTGACAGCGAAGCGCGGGGTTGGTGGTGTGCACCGAGATATTGATCGGAGACAGCCGCATTTTGATGATGCGGTCAATGTCCTCTTCGGTGAGATTGGTCAATGAAATGTAGTTGCCGAGCAGGAAGGAAAGACGGGAATCGTCATCCTTGAAATAGACGGTGTCGCGCATACCGTGCGGATTCTGATCGATGAAGCAGAAAATGCACTTATTGCGGCAGGTCTCTTTTTTGTCCATCAGATAGGTCTCAAATTCAAGACCGATATCCTCGTATTCATCCTTTTGGATCGAAACCGTTAAAAGCTCCGGACCTCGGTGAAGGTAGAGAGAAAGCGATGGCTCGGTGATATAGTAGCGATAGTCCAGAACATCCTTGATGGCATTGCCGTTGACCTCAAGGAGAATATCGCCTTTTTGTATGCCGCACCGCGCGGCGTAGGAATCGGGGATCACATCAAAAACCGTTACCATAGCCTCTCCTTTCTCACTGTATCATACGCTTATCTTTCATTATACAATGAAGAAATCTTTTTGTCAATTGCTTTTTCAGGGAAATTTGTTTTCAAAACGGCGCGAAAAAAGGAGCTGTTACGCATCCAGCGAAACAACTCCGTCTTTCCCATGTAAGAAAACCTTACTTCGTCGCCTGGGGTGCAACGATCACGTCGCCGCCCAGCGTGCCGCACTTGGGGCATACTCTACCGTGCAACTTATATTCACCGCACTGGCACTTTTCAAGAGTGGGCGCTTCAAGCTTCGAATTGTTGGAACGTCTCTTATCTCTTCTTGCGCTGGAAACCTTTTTCTTCGGTACTGCCATTGTTAAAACACCTCCTACGAATAATCCCGATAATACTACCGTTCTTTATTATACTTATTTTTTTTCAATTGTCAAGAAGTTTTGCAAGAATTGCGAGTCTTGGGTCAATTTCTTTTTTGTCGGCACATCCACAATCGCCTTCATTCAGATCCTGCCCGCATTTGAAACAAAGCCCTTTGCAATCCTCCTTGCAGAGATAGACGAAGTCAAGATTCAGGATGAGATCTTCAAGAAGCGGGGTATCCAGATCGATCTCGCCGTGCGTGATCATCAGATACTCGTCATCCTCTTCCTCCAGCTTCGTCGCAAGGGGGCGTGTGAAGGTGTGCTCGAAGATTCCCGAAATTTCTTTGGTACAGCGAGCACAGTGTGTTACGTAGGGAACGGTCGCGTGAGCGGTCAGGGTCATATACCCTGCTTGATTTTTGACAGCACCCGTAATCTGCACCTCAGAGGGAAACGAAATATCGTTAAAGCTCTGGGGAGCGGGAAGGGTGTAATCAAATTCGATGCTGTCGATCAGACCCGCAAGGATCTCTCTGACGTCGATAAACAAGCCCATCACCTCGCAAGCTTTGTTTTTTTGCAAAATGTCACAACTGATATTATACAGAAAGAGAGGTGTTTTGTCAAGGGTTTATTTGCGATTTTATTGACTTTTTTTCAAAAAATGCGGTGTTTTTCCTACGGTTCTCAGCCTTGTGTCAGATAATTTCGCAAAAGAGAGAGGATCTTTTTTTCTTCCCGCGAGACCTTGACCTGACTGAGCGAGAGAATACGTCCGACATCGCTTTGGGCAAGATCTCTGTGATAACGCAGATAGACGATCTGTTGCTGAAGGGGTGTCAGCTTGCGGATCGCCTCCTGCAGGGCGATGTGCTCGCAAAGACTGTCGCTTGGGTCGCTTGCCTCGCTGAGATAATAATCAAGGGGGGCTGCATCCTCGTGTTCGGTGCGATTCAGGGAGGCGACGGGGGCGCACGCCGCCATTGCTTCACTTGCTTCCTCATAGCTGATGCCGCAGGCTTCGGCAAGGCGGGAAAGCGGCGGATCATCCTGCCCCTGGCGAATCAATTCCTCGCGTTTATGCATCAGAAGTACCGCGCGGCTTTTGACCGTACGCGAGACCTTCACAGCCCCATCATCGCGGAGATAGCGTTTGATCTCGCCGATGATCAGGGGGACGGCGTAGGTGGAAAACAGACAGCCGTAGTCGAAGGAAAAGGCGCGAGCCGCGCGAAGCAGCCCCATCGCGCCGATCTGCAGAAGATCCTCATAATCCACTCCCCG
>JAFTKF010000143.1 GCA_017453405.1 Clostridia bacterium | reverse complement strand
GAGGAGCGCCTTGGCTTTACGGGAAACGGCGAAGGAATCGCCGCTCACGCCGTTGCACTCCTCTGCCGCGAATCATAAGACATACATTTGCCCTGCGGCATACGGTAGGATTCCACGCCAATGCGCCCTTCAACTTCTATGCAGGGGATGTATGCCGAATCGTTGTGCCCTTAGTATCTTATGGCGAAATGCCAAACTTGTGATTGATGACAGTCATACAAAATACTTTCCTGATGGAGGATAGTCCTATGATCCAAATTGCCCCTTCCCTGCTTTCCGCAGACTTTGCACGCCTTGATACCGAAGTTAAGGCAATTACAGCTGCGGGTGCCGACATTTTGCATCTCGATGTGATGGACGGCTCATTTGTTCCCAACATCACCTTTGGTGCACCGATCATTCAGGCGATCCGAGCGTCTTCGAACATTGTATTCGATGTCCATCTGATGATCGACGAACCGATCCGCTATCTTGATGATTTTATCAAAGCAGGGGCTGATATCATTTCCTTTCATGTCGAAGCAACCGAACGAGTACGCGAGACCCTGACCTATATCAAACAGCACGGTGTGAAAGCAGCGCTTGCCATCAAGCCCCATACCGATCCCAAAATCCTTAATGACTATATAGATCTTGTTGATATGATCCTCATTATGACCGTCGAGCCGGGTTTTGGCGGTCAGGCACTCATTCCCGAAGCGCTGGAGAATGCCCGCTACGCGGCTGCCCTGATCAAGCAATCGGGCAGAAACATCCTTCTTGAAGCAGATGGCGGCATCAAGGCATCAAACGCCGCAAGCGTTGCCGCAAGCGGTGTTGAGATCCTTGTCGCGGGCTCGGCAGTATTTTGCGCCGACGACTACCGTACGGCAATTGACACTCTGAAAAATGCCGCGCTTTCTTAATATAAAAATCGACTCAGTTCACAAAGACTGAGTCGATTTTTATTTCAGGATTTCATTTTTCGCAAAATGCTGTGATTCTTGCCCTTACCGCATTCAGTTTTTCTTCATCGAAACAATATGCCTTTCGAGGTTTCACAAAGTTTCTGCTTCCGCGTTCTTCGTCGGCATATCGCGGAATCAACTGCACGTGATAATGGTTATTCGGTCCGTCACACATCGTGCAAAGATACACACGCTCACAACCGTATACCTCGCAAAGAATCTGCATAAACCGTTTGGCAAAGCGAACGATCTTTTCGTTGAGATGATCGGGCGCTTCGCTCATATCGTGATAGTGTTCCATAGCGGAAATACACATATGACCGAAGGCCCTCGGATTGGCAACAAAAAAGCATTCGATCTCTTCATCTTGGTAGATCAGCTTATCGGCAATATCACCGTAAATTACGCCGCCGTTCGCGCGGTTAAAGCAAGTGGGGCAGATCCCACGGTCGACAAGCTCCGCGGGAGAGAGCTTGCATACATCTTCCTGATTCATTTTTGGTTCCATAGTATCGTTCATCCTTTACTAAGTGCTTGCCGCATATGTCGAGAGCATGCCGTCGGATCATATTTTCTGATAACGCCTACCTGTATTTTCACCCTTGGCAAGCGTAAAGGAAAAGGTACAGGATACGTGACTTTCACTTTCCACCCAAATCTTTTCTTTGTGCGCTTCAATGATTTTTTTGGATATATACAAACCAAGTCCCGTCCCGCTTTTGTCAATTCCACGGCTTTTGTCAGCTTTATAAAAACGATCAAACACAAACACCAGATCTTCTTCGGCAATGCCTTCGCCCTCATTAAAAACAGACACGGTAATCACGCCGCTGTTTTCCGAGACAAAGAGTGCAATTTTACCCCCGTCTTTTGAAAACTTTACGGCATTATCGCAGAGATTGTACAGCACCTGATAGATGGAATCCATATCTGCCAAAACATACATTCTGTCTTCATCCAGAGTAAATTGAACATCCAGTGCCTTCTCTTCAATGCGGTTTTCGAAGGAAATTAGAATCTGCCGTGCCATTTCGCAAATGTCAAAATTGGTCATTCTGAATTTTCTTTCCCCTGCCTGAATACGGGAAATATCAAGAAGCGTCGTCACAAGACGGGATAGCCGCTTGGTTTCGCTCAGAACAATACGGAGATAATGCTCGTGCTGTTCGGGCGGAATAACTCCATTGAGCATACCGTCAATAAATCCCGTGATCGATGTCATCGGCGATCGGAGATCGTGGGAAACATTTGCCACAAAATCATTTCTTGTTTTTTCAGAGCGTTCGAGACTTTCTGCCATTTCATTGAAAATAACACCAAACTCCGATACCTCATCGTGTCCGGTAACGGGTACACGCACCGTGAAATCTCCCTCGGCAAACGCCTTCGCCGCAGCTGCCATTTTTGCCAGCGGATTGGTAATGCGCTTGCTGATCTGATAAGAAGCAAGCAGTGCAAGACACATAACACCGAAGGATACGTAGGCAACCAGACGAATGATCGCGCGAATCGGCTGTTTAACAACCGAGGTTGGAATGCACACGAAAACGGTTGCAATATACTCGCCGTAATACACAATCTCAACCGCATGAAAATAATGTTCTTTTTCAAATACCCCTAGCGTCCCAACGCCGTCAAGTTCGCCGCCCGAAGATGTAGTGGGTAAAAAGTTTGCATCGATTTTGGTCGCAATCAACTTTTGTGCCGAAAGATCAATACATTTGATAGTTCCTTCCCGATCGGTCACAATCACAAAGTTGGCAAATTCGTCGGTCACTTCGGAAAGGTCTTTCGCCAGAGAATCGGCATTGACATCCAAGAACGCCCCTTCCCGTTGACTCCACCGAAATATCCGATAGTTATCTTCTACCACTTCCCTTGCCGACATCGATACGTGGGAAAGCTCGTCCTTGCGAAGCGCGGTATAATAATGATTGATGAATACGCCCGCCGTACTGACCAGCAAGATAAATGAAAGCATCAAAACACCAATAAATGCAAGGGAGTAACGAAAAAATATACTTTGAAAATTCAGTTTCTTTTTCATACGTGCTTATACGTTAAAACGGAAAAGCACGATATCGCCGTCGGCAATCACATATTCCTTGCCTTCCGAACGCACAAGTCCTTTTTCCTTGCAAGCGTTCATCGAACCGTTCGCCACAAGATCATCATACGCGACAACCTCCGCGCGAATAAAGCCGCGTTCAAAGTCACTATGGATCTTGCCCGCCGCCTGAGGTGCTTTCGTGCCCTTGGTAATGGTCCACGCACGGACCTCTTTAGGTCCTGCCGTCAGATAGCTGATCAATCCGAGCAGTGCATAGCTTTCACGGATCAAACGGTCAAGACCGCCCTCAGCAATGCCGAGATCGGCAAGAAATTCTTTCTTTTCTTCAGCATCCAGTTCAGCCACCTCTGCCTCGATCTGCGCACAAACGGGAATAATGCCCGCATGCTCACTTTCAGCAAAAACCTTAAGAGCAAGAAAATGCGGATTGTCCTCGGGGGATGCCACCTCATCCTCGCTGATATTGGCGGCATACAGGACAGGCTTATCGGTCAGAAGCTCCAGCGAATGGATAAATGCCGCTTCATCGGGGGAAGCCGGCGTAATCGAACGGACACTTTTGCCATCCATCAGGGTCGCCTGAATTTTTTCAAGAGTTGCAAGCTCAGACGCCAGCGTTTTATCGCCCTTCATCAACTTCTTGGTGCGGTCGATCCGTCTTTCCAGCACCTCCAGATCGGCAAAAACAAGTTCAAGATTGATCGTTTCAATATCGCGAACAGGATCAACATCGCCGTCTACGTGAATGATATTTTCATTCGTGAAGCAACGGACAACGTGAACGATCGCATCAACCGCGCGGATATGACCAAGGAACTTGTTCCCAAGACCTTCGCCCTTGGATGCACCTTTCACAAGACCTGAAATATCAACAAATTCAATGATCGCAGGCGTATATTTTTCAGGTTGATACATCTCGGCAAGATAATCAAGACGGGAATCGGGAACGGTAACCACGCCGACATTCGGCTCAATCGTGCAGAAGGGGTAGTTTTCAGAAGCAGCGCCCGCATTGGTCAGCGCATTAAACAGTGTACTCTTGCCGACATTCGGCAAGCCAACGATACCAAGTTTCATTTTTATCTATTCTCCTTTGGTGTTTCCTTACTTTTCATTGGATCAGACAAAGCGATCCTATGCCGCTTTATCACCGTATTTTATATATTATAGCACAACTCTAATCGGAATTCAACCGCTTACCGTCAAATTTATGACGGATTCCCAAAGAAAAAGAATATAGACCCAAGACATTCCTTTCCGGTATCCGACAAGCCTTTGCCCGGATTTATCCGATATTCCTTTCACAAAAGAAAAGCAACTACTGAAAAAAACGGTATTGAAATTATGAACTTTTGCGATTTTTTGACGAAGTTAACAATTTGCTCTTGACAAATTCAAAATTTTGTTATATAATTTGAATTGTCTAAGTGCACACTCTGCTATGTGTCATCACATTCAACATAGCGACAACAGTTTACTTACGGAGGTTAGCGAATGGGAACAAAGCTTCTTGTGATTGACGACGATTCCAACATCAGCGAGATGCTATCACTCCACCTGGAAAGCGAAGGATATGAGGTTAAGACAGCTTTGGACGGTGTGGAAGGAATGAATTATTTTAAGATGTACGAGCCTGATCTCGTCCTTCTTGATATTATGCTTCCACGTAAAGACGGCTGGCAGGTTTGCCGCGAGATTCGCGAGATCTCTACAAAGCCGATCATTATGATCACCGCCAAAAGTGAAACCTTTGACAAGGTTCTCGGTCTTGAACTTGGTGCAGACGATTTTCTCGTAAAACCGATCGATATCAAGGAATTGATCGCACGCATCAAAGCAGTATTGCGCCGTTGCTCAACACGCGATATTCCGATCGATAACGAGGTTGTGAAATTTGACAATATCGAGAT
>JAFTKF010000142.1 GCA_017453405.1 Clostridia bacterium | reverse complement strand
GTCTCAGGCACAAGTGTCGTTTCGGGAATCGGCGTCGTTGCAGGCGCAAGTGTCGTTTCCTTTGCCCCCGAACCGGTCGACTCTGCGGGCTTGTTTGCCACAGTCGTTTCGATCACAGAGCGCGCACTCGTCAGCGCAGTTGTGCCCGATGTATCACCGCAGGACACCAACAGTACGATTGCCAACACCGCCACCCCCATCATTAACAGTAATCGTTTCACCGTCTTATTCCTCCACAATAAAGAATGAAGTCACCGCTTCCATCGACAGCGTAAAGCTGGTCGTACCGTCCTCCACGGTCGTCGCAAGCGTGTGCCGTTCTCCCGTATGAGGATTCCACACGGCAAGTGTCTTGAATTCGCCGCGCAATGTCACCGTCGTCTCACTCTTGGTATCAGAGGAATTGGCAAAGAAATACACGTTCTGATCCCCGATCACCTTGTGGATATAGGTCAGATGACCGCCAACGGTTCTCACGTTTTCAATCGTTACATCGTATACCACACCCGTGTTCTTCAAAACACCCGCAAGCTGTGACACCGCTCCGATGTGATAAACTCGGCCACCCTTGGCATTGGTCGTATTGCCCTTGCCAAACAGCTCGTTGACAAGCGAAACGACCGCCGCGTCATCCTTTTGTACGGTAGCACGCGAAGGCAGTGTTCCCACCGAGATCACAACACCGCCCGCATCGTAAAATTCCTTGATCTTCTGAAGATTCGACAAAGCGATCGTACCCATCGAGGGCAGGATCACCACCTTGTAATCCTCGTAATTGATGTCATTACTGAGATGCAGCGTATTGCCGATCACCTCGCATTTTTCATCCAGTACCGAAGGATGCAGGTAGGTGTAGTCGATCCGGATCGTTTCGGACAGTGCCTCGGTCAGCTTGACATAGTTGGAATCGGCAGGAATGTTGTAGCTGCCGTTGAAGGAGTATACCGCCTCCATATAGTCAATCGGATACAGCACTGCCACATCGGCAACGTGTCTGCCCTTCTGAAGCAGGGTCTGTACACGCGCTACATACGTATTATAGGGCTTCAGTACATCCTGATAATTGGGATTGCGGTAAGACAGCTCGGGCGGAAATACCACGTTGGTGGTGTTGCTGTACCACACTGCGTGGGGCACCATCACATTAATGCCCTTCGCATACAGATCCATTGCGATCTTGTAAAGATGCGACTCAGGCAAATTGGGATCCATCGCTCCGTACGCTTCCACGCCTACCAACGCTTTATCCCAGTTGTATGCCGACGAAGATACCACCTTGTAATAGTCTTCGGTCATACCGTAGCTGTAAATGACGTCAACCGAAGGCGCGCTCTGATACTTGAAGCAGTACATCAGATCCCCATGGTACGCCAGAGGGCTTTCCACATCTTCACAGTTCATATGACCAAGCAGCTCAAGCCCGTGTGCCGCGCACCACTCATTCATCTGTCCGATGTAATTTTTCGCAAACATTTCGGTGCGCACGCGGTTCAAGGCATCCCGCGCCTCGGCAGTTTTATCGCCGATATCGTAAAACAGTGCGGGATAGTAAAGGATCGGATTGATCTCGTCACCATACATCGAAGCAAAATACTCGTTAAAATCGCCCGTCCAGGTTCTTGCACCCTGCACGCCATAATTGGCATTGGAGGGCCAGAAGCAAGGCTCGTCATAAAACGCCGAGGTAATCGTGCCGTTATCGAAAAACTTCTTGAAGCGCTTGTAGTATTCTTCATACGTGATCTCGATAAACGCCGCTACCGATTCTTCCGAAAGATAGTCCATACCCTTGTGTCCGTCCTTGACGGTCACAAACGCCATCACCGTCCAATCGTCGCCGTTCGGTACGGTGTATTCAAGATACGAGCCGCGATAGTTGGTATTGTCTTCTTCAATATAAACCTCGTCATCGCCCGAGAAGAATTTGATATCAATGATCGATGCCGTGTCGGAGGAGACCGATTTCATCAGAAGACGGAATCGCTGTGCCGTCACCGCGGAAAAGCTTGCGTCAAGCGCCGAGCCAATGCGTGTGCCGGTATGGCAATCTGCCCACGTACCGTCAGCCTTCTGGTACTGTACCGCATATGCAGTCACGCGTCCGAACGCCTCATTTACCTGAATGCGGTCAATGGTAACCGCCTTGCCGAAGTCCACAGCAAGCCATTGATTGACCTTCTGTCCATCGGCGGCATTCCAACGTGTCGCGCTGTCGCCGTCAAACGCGTAATCGGCAATATACGCTTCCGAAAAAATACTCGAGGAAGAATATCCCGCCGTCGATTTCTCGGGTGTCTTCGGTGCGGGCAATGCTTTACCGCCCGAACGCACCTCGATCTCGGCAATCGTCGCACTGTCACCACGAAGCTTATCAAACGAAATGCGGATAAACGATGCCGTTACCGCATCAAAGGTCAGGGATTTGCCGTTTCTGCCGATCGTCGTACCCTTGGCAAGGGTCTTCCACGCTTTCGCGGCTTCATCATAATAGGACACCGACCATTCCTGCATTCTTTCAAGCTCGGAATTGGCAGGCTCAAACAGCTTGACCTCGTCAAAAGTGACCGCTTTTTCATAGGCAATGGTGATATATGTGCCACTGCCCGACTGCTGGTAGGCATTCCAACGAGTGTTCTTGTTGCCGTCAAACGCTTTGTCGATCTCATAGCCCGATAACTCGGTATAGGTCGAGGATGCCGTCGCGCCGATCGGGAAATCATCGGGATTAAAATCGCCAAGATCTACGATCACGGCAGATTCGGAAATATCCACGATCTCGCCCGTGGTCTTGTTCCACGCGACTGCACCCATATACGTACCCTGTAAAATGCGCAGGAAGATCTTTCCATCCTTTACACGGTTCGATTCGGTCATATCGAGTCGCTTTGCCGTCAGATCGGGATAGCGATCGGCAAGATGACCGCCTGCCGTGTAGCTCGGGAAGCCGTTTTCGTCATACAGGGAAAACTCCATCCCGTATTTCGCACCCTCATCCAGCGCCGCCTCGTACAATTCAAAATAACGCTCGCCGAGATAGCCCTCTAACCAGTAAGGCAGAATGCCAAAGCCCGAGTAACCGCTCTGAAGATAGGATTCACGCACGATCTCTCTGACATAATCGGTGGTCATCTGATCAAGCGAAACATTCCAGAACCACAAGGGCTTTGCTGTCATATTCTCTTCGGGCGTCAAAAATGTCGGGTAGGACAGCTTCGATTCACTTTCTCCGCTGACGGGCGCACTTGTGCTGTCAGGCGTTTTGGTGGTTTGCGGACTTGTTGTCATGGTCACGCCTCCATTGCTATCGGGGGTTGCCCCCGTCGTTTCCTTTGTTTGGGTGGTTGTGATCTCGTCGCCGCCACACGCCGCAAGTATCAGCGTAGACAGAAGCACAGCCAGAATAACCGTTAACAGTTTTTTCATACGTATCCTCTTTGTAATGCCAACAGCCGCAAAGCCGTTATCGTGGCTCTGCGGCTGTTGATGAAGCATTCATTTACAATTAATTGGTGGAAGCTGTGTAGATCACATCCGTGCCGTTGGCAATCGAAATGGTGATCTTCGAATAAGCACCGTTCGGAATATCGGTAATGATGTTGCCGAAGATTGCCGTTCCGTCGGAGGCAATATAGATCTCGCCGTCTGCCGTGATCTTCTGATAGAACGAATAGTCACTGTTCTTTCCGCCCAGCGTTCTCTTCAGAACCTTCTCGCCGCCATCTACCGTGAAGGTGATGGTCACATCCAGCGAGTCATACGCCGTAAGCAGCTCAGGGTTGGTCAGAATGACCACTCTCACATCGTGATAGCCCTCTGCCGCATCGCGCATCTGTACGTAAGGCTGGAACTGCGCGTCGCAGATCAGGGTCGATGCACGCTTGTTGTAAACTTCCATTTCTGCAAGCTGAATGTAAACACCGTCAGCCTTCTGATACATTTCCTGCGAACGGATGACGATATAACGGGCGTATACAGGGTCAAACTGAATCGAAATGCCTTCCTGCGTTGCTACGTGAGTGTTGGTATACGTACCGATCGCATTCCAGTCCTTGCCGTTCGAGGAGATCTCAACCGTAAAGCTCTTGGGAATACCCGACCAGTTGGGGTTAGCATCGCCGCCGTTTGCCGAATACAGCACGATCTCGTCAATCACCGAACGCTTGCCTAGATCATAACCGACAAATTTGCCGTCGGTAATGCCCGAGCCGTAGGTGGTATAACCGCCGGTTGTCTCGCTCACACCGTTGTTCAGGAAGGAAGCATCCCAGCCAATGCCAAAAAGCGTTTCATATGCATAGGGCGAAGCACCGTCTGCAAGATTTTTGTGTTCCACATTCACCGTGCCACCGGGCAGGTGAAGCTTATCGCCATCATAGCAAGCCATTTCATAAACCGAAGGCTCACCGGCAGCGGTGTTGATATAAAGACGAATCTCCGAGGTCGTTACCGCGTCAAAGGTCACATCAAATGCCGAGCCGACCGTCGTGCCGGTATAGGCATCCGCCCATTCC
>JAFTKF010000141.1 GCA_017453405.1 Clostridia bacterium | reverse complement strand
TCCGCTTTGAAAACGATTACTGCGACGGTGCACTTCCCGAGGTTATGGAAGCACTGCTTCTGACCAACAACGAACGCACCAATGTCTATTCCGAGGATTACCACTGCGAAGAGGCACGCCATATCATTCAGCGGCTTTGTCAGAACGAACGCGCCGCCGTGCACTTTCTGCCCGGCGGAACGATCGCCAACGTCACCCTTCTTACCTCAGCACTGATGCCCTATCAAGGCATTGTTTCTTCCTCGGTCGGTCATATTCACGTACACGAGACCGGCGCTGTCGAGGCAAGAGGTCACAAGATCCTGCCGATCGCATCCACCGACGGAAAGATCACCGCCAATAAGATCCGCAAGCTGTTTGATATGCATTACGCCGATCCCAATCACGAGCATACGGTTCAACCGGGCATTGTGTACATCACCAACCCCACCGAATACGGCGCGATCTATCAGAAGGACGAGCTTTGTGAGATCAGCCGTGTCTGCCGTGCTTGCGGAATGTATCTCTATCTGGACGGTGCTCGCCTCGGCTACGCGCTTACCGCCGAGCATAACGATCTGACACTTGCCGATCTTGCACGCTACTGCGATGCCTTTACGATCGGCGGCACCAAGCACGGTGCACTGTTCGGTGAAGCACTTGTAATCACAAACGACCGTCTGAAAGCCAATTTCCGCTACTGCATCAAGCAAAGCGGCGCACTCACCGCCAAGGGCAGATTACTCGGTGTACAGTTCACCGCCCTGCTTGAAAACGATTTGTATTTTCGCACCTCAAAGGAATCCAACCGCAAGGCGACGAAGATCCGTGATGCCCTGAAAGCGAAAGGCTACGCGTTTCTTCTGGAAAGCGAGACCAATCAGCAGTTTCCCATTTTCCCCGATCGTGAGCTTGCACTTCTCTCAGAGAAATACGCCTTTTCTCCCATCACGCGGATCGACGAGCATTCGTCCTGCGTGAGGATCTGTACCAATTGGTCGACAAGCGATGCGGATATCGATGCGCTGATTGCCGATATCCAAAAGCTTTCTGACCGCAAGTGAGGTCATTATGCCCGATTATACATATGAAAATGAAGCCCTTCTCAAGGGATATACCGTCATTTGCGGCACGGATGAAGCCGGCAGAGGACCGCTTGCAGGTCCTGTATGCGCCGCCGCTGTGATCTTGCCGAAGGATCTTATGATCGAAGGACTCAACGATTCCAAAAAAATCTCCGAAAAAAAGCGTGAAAAGCTTTATGATATCATCATAGAAAAAGCGCTTTCCTACGGCATCGCCTTTGCCTCTCACGAGGAGATCGACGAGATCAATATTTTAAACGCCTCTCAGCTTGCCATGCGCCGTGCCGTGGCACAGCTTACCCCTACACCCGATCTTGTTCTGGTAGACGGCAATATCGCGCGCGACTTCCCGATGGATGCACTGCCCATCGTCAAGGGGGATTCCCTTTCGATGTCGATCGCCGCGGCATCGATCCTTGCCAAAGTCACGCGGGATCGCTACTGCGCGGAAATGGACAAGCAGTATCCCGCATATCGCTTTGCTTCACACAAGGGATACCCCACCAAAGAGCATATGGATCTTGTCCGTACGCTCGGTCCTTGTCCGCTGCACCGAAAGACCTTTTTGAAGTTTTTAAACAAATGAAAGAAACACGCACGCACCGCGCCGTGGGCGATCTCGGCGAAAATGCCGTCATTCGCTATCTGAAATTACGCGGCTATCATATCCTCGATCGGAACTACACCGTAAGGGGCGGTGAGATTGACATTATCGCCACACGGTTTTCGTATATTGTTTTTGTGGAAGTCAAAACCCGCAAAGCATCGACCGATACCGAAAAATACGGCAGAGCACAGGATGCCGTCAACGCGGAAAAACGCGCCCATATACGCTATGCCGCCTCGCGTTACATCACAAACTTCCGTATGTACGATCTGAAGCCGCGCTTTGATATAGCCGAGGTCTATTATAAGGAAAAGCCAAGCGGGAAGCTGACCTTTCACATACACTACCGAAAGGAAGCCTTTTTATGAAGCTTTTCGATCTTCACAGTGACACACTGTATGAGGCATATCACCGCGGTGTTTCGCCGCTTTTCTCCGAACATCTGCAAGCACCGCTTGGGCTGTCACCCTTTGAAGTAACGCACCGCATTGCGGCTATTTGGTGTGACAATACTCTTGATGACGAGAGTGCATGGCAGGAATATCTCCGCATTTACGCGTCAAGCGAAGCCGCACTGATCAAAGAAAGCCTTCCCGACTTTGTCACCTTTGACTACGCTGTCGAGGATGCAAGACTTCTTGCAGGAAAGCTTGACCGCCTGATGATCCTTCGTCAGAACGGTACAAAGGTTCTCACCCTGATGTGGCAAGGGCTCTCATCAATCGGGGGCGCGTGGGATACCGACGAAGGACTGACCGATTTCGGGAAAGCCATCGTCCAAAATGCGCCCTTTCTCGGCATCACGCTGGACATTTCACACGCATCCGAAAAAGCCGCCAAGGAGGTGCTGAAGCTGTCAGAGCGCTCCCTTTGCCGCGTGATCGCCACCCATTCAAACAGCTTTACCGTCTGCCCGCACCGCCGCAATCTGAGTGACTATCTTTTTGACGCTCTTGCGGAACGCTCCTCCCCCGTCGGGATCAGTATGGTGCCCTCTCATTTAAGCAAAACGGGCAAGGCGGATTTCGACACAATTCTTTCGCACATCGCTTATTTTCTGAAACGCAAAAACGCCGAAAACATTCTTGCCATCGGCAGTGATTTTGACGGCGTTTCGACACTTCCCGAGGGAATTTCCTCACTCGGATCACTTCCCGCATTCTACCGACATACCGAATCCCTTCTCGGCAAAGCACTCACCGAAGCGATTTTTTGGAGAAACGCACACCGTTTCTTTGCCGAAGGATGAAGGATAAAGAAAAGGATTGACTATGGCACTTTTCACTATGGCAGATACCCATCTGTCACTCACCACCAACAAGCCGATGGATGTATTCGGCTCACGCTGGCGCAATCATCACGAAAAGATCAAAGAAATATGGAACAAGACCGTCAGTCCTGCCGATACCGTTATCGTCGGCGGTGACATTTCCTGGGGCATCTCGCTGGAAGAGGCGTGTGAGGATCTGAAGTACCTCGACAGCCTGAACGGCGAAAAGATCCTTCTGCGCGGCAACCACGACTACTGGTGGTCCACGCAAAAAAAGGTCACCGATTTCTTTGCGGCAAACGGCATCACCACAATGAAGCTTTTGCAAAACAACACCTACACCGTCGGAACGGTTGCGATTTGCGGCACGCGCGGCTGGTACAGCGATTCCGCCAACGCGCCGGACGAAAGTGATTATCAGAAAATCGTCGCCCGCGAGACACAGCGCCTGAAGCTTTCTCTCGACGCCGTGTGTGACGATACCCTTGAAAAGATCGTGTTTATGCACTTTCCCCCGTATTTTGAGCACTATGTCTGCCGTCCGCTGATCGATCTTCTGAAGGATTACGGCGTCAGGCGTTGCTACTACGGACACATTCACGGTGTATACGGCATTCCGCCAATCAGAAGCTTTGA
>JAFTKF010000140.1 GCA_017453405.1 Clostridia bacterium | reverse complement strand
TCGTGGGATCGTGAAGCGAGGTCAAGTTGTTCGGTACTATAGGATAGTTCGGGGATACCTGACATTCCATAGGGTAGGAAACAAGGTTTTGAAGTGCGTCGGGAGATTCGAGATTGTAAACGGTTTTATGGTTTTTTAGAAATAGATGGTCTTCAACGGGGAGAAGTAAGACGGTCTTATCCGCTTTGAAAAAGTGCGGAGACATACGCGCCAGCGATTCGCGCAGGCGTTCGGGGGCACGGTTGCGATCAAGGTATGCGAGGGCGTGCAGAACACATTGTTTGTCGAGAGAACGCATCCGTTCGCTGTGCCTCATCAGATAAGAGCCGCAGGCATCGTACAGCGATCTCACAAGTTCGGCAGGAAACGCGCGTATTGTCTTGTCATTGATGTTGAGAGCACACGAAAGCGTGATTCCTCCCGCGATGCTGTTGATCTCATCGGTTTCGATTCGACCCGCTTTCTCAACAGTTTCTTGATACAGCTCGCTTGCGATACGGTCGATCTCCTCCTGCGAGCAGATCGAAGTAATGTGTGGCGGTAAGGCAAGGGGTGGCATCTCGGGGCGATCGGTCGGAAAAAGCTCAAAAAGCCTGCGGTAATTCCGGATCAAGGAATCCAGCCGTGTGATCAGCCCGTCCGCCAGTTGATCAAACAGCATATCAGTGAGCCGATCAATCAGGGTGTTTGCAAAATACATCAGGTCATCCTGCAGTACAGTTAGATCGCGGATCGCGGTCGTGCGGGCGGAAGTGCTTGCCATATCAAATTGCAGGAAGCGATCTTTGCCGCATTGCTCATAGTAACCGCGTGCATTCGTTTGGCAGTCATTGCGTCGAAGCAACGCTTCCAAAGTTCCGATATCGGTGGTGTGACGGTTTTTCTTGCGCGTACGAAGCTCTTGGCGGAAAAGGCAAAGCAGGGCATAGCTGACATCGGGCGCATAATAGGCGTTTTCGTCCTCGGTTATGGCGTAGCGGCTTGCATCAGGCGAGCGGAAAAGCGGGGCAATACCGCAGTCGGCAAATGCTTCCGTACTGCTTGGGATAAAGTCGGCAAGGATCATGTCGACGGCACGGTCCTTGAACTGTGTATAGGTTTCATAGCAGTCTGTCAAAAGCATACGTGTATAGCTGTGATGCGAAAGAAAGGCATCGTGACAGCGTTTACGCGCAGCGGAAGCATTGAAAATATGCGATTTCGGCAGTGTGATTGCCTCTGCTTCTTCTTTCAGCCGTATGATATATTCCGGAATGCCCATTCGGATAATCTCGTTTTGCAACATTTGGTCGAGATCCCGTAAAAGCGATCGGATCACAGGCGCTTCGGCGCGGGTAGTATCTTTATAGATTCCGCAGATCAAATGTATCGGAAGTGAGTGAGATTGCTCTAAAACCTCGGTCAGCATTTGGTCATACACTTCTTCTGACAGAATGAACGGCATTCGTAAACGGCGGGATTCCTGCTGTTTTTCAGAGCTTGCCTGATCAAGCGTGCGGAATAATGCGGTATACGGTGTACAGTCGCTTGCCATCAGTGTGGCAGCGCGGTGTAAGATCGCGGAACGGGGGAACAGCAGCTTGCCGACGGCACTCGTGTGTGCGCGGCAGGTGTTGTCGGGCGATTGATGGGAGTTTGTGTTCTTATCAAGCAGGATGCTTTCGTCCTGTAGCGAGACTTCGGCAATCAGTGTGTCGGTCAGTGCACTGCGGCGCTCGGAGGGCGAATCGGTGACATATGCTTTGGTGACAAATGCGATCGAATCGATCAGAAGGCGCGGGGAAATACGGTCACCGATATGACGGAACGGCCCGTATGCTTCCCACGGAAGATCGGGGTGTCCGTAGGCGCAGAGCTCCTTCAGGGTCGCATAAGCGCCTGCTCGTGCAATCTGCACCGAATCCGGCGAAAGGAAGGGTTCGATGATGTCGGTCTGTGCTAAAACAGCGGTGATGTGAATGCGAATGTTATAGTCGGATGCCAAGCTATGGAGATAGATCGCTGTCGGTAACAGAATACCCGTGCCGCATCTTCCCGCGAGGGTGGTTACAAGGTACACGTTGACGGTAGTTCTGCTACTTTTGGCAAGCCGTGAAAGCTCTGAGGCGATCTTGCCTACCGAATGCTTCAGAGACGTTTGGTCGCAAAACGAAAGATACGCCAAGCGGCGGGGCGGGATCGTTTGCTGTTTTTGCATCGTATTCATATGGGCAAACAGTTCGCGTTTTTCGTCACAGGCCAGCTTGTCGGCAAGCGTGGATAGCTCCAGCGTTTCCGGATTGGGAAGCAGAATATTGAAAAGATGGGGCTGACAGTCTTCGCTGTAATCCCTTGCCATAAGATTGGCAAAAATGTGTGCACTGTCGAAAGCCCGCGAAGGATAGGGATCGGTGTCGATGCCGATTGCCGTAAGCTTGTCGCGGTATGCGGGGAACAGCATTTCATATGCCGTAAAAACAGCATCCGAGCCGATGCCGCCAAGACCGATCAGAAGGACGGGATCGTCAGAGGCGGTTATTGTTGCTTTCTTTTTCGATCGGGAGCTGTCGGGCGAGGGCGTTTTGGCAGTGTTGACGGCATCTTTTGTTTTGACGGCGGTCTCGGCGGAGATTTCGTTGGATGCAAGACAGCTTTTCAGTATCAGGTTGGTTTGCAGAACCGAAACGAAGCCGTCAAGGGTGGAGTAGCGGTGATAAAAGAGCGACTGAGAAGTCCCGAGCTGCAGATCAAGACCGTAGCGAAGCTCGGTATCTTCGATATAAACCACCAGCACCTCGATATTCTTTTCCAGTGCCAGATTGATCTCGTTGCGACAATTGCGGGATGCCACGGTATTTTGAGACATAAAGACCACGACTGCAGAGGCTTCTCTGAGGTGTGCGGCGATATTGGCGGGCCATTCTGTTCCCGCTTCAATACCCTGATCGTACCAAAGACGGAAGCCACAGGCTTCCATTGCGCGGATGATCGGAAGCACGGTATCGGAATCCTTATGCGCATAGCTGATAAACAGATAGGGTGATTTGACATCCGTGATTTTCATAGCAACACTCCTTTATACGAATCCCTTATGAATATATACAGTATAGCATCAAAAAAGCTATCTGTCAACACAAAAACCGACAGCAACCCTGTCGGTTTTGTGTGCTTATTGTTTCAGAATCTCTTTCAGATAGTGTCCGGTATAAGAGGCTTTACACTGTGCCACCTCTTCGGGTGTGCCGACAGCAACGATATTGCCGCCGTTCTCGCCCCCCTCAGGACCGAGATCAATGATGTGATCGGCGGTTTTGATCAGATCAAGATTGTGCTCGATGATCACCACCGAATTGCCCTGATCGACAAGGCGGTTCAGCACATAGATCAGGCGATTCACATCGTCCGCGTGCAGTCCTGTGGTGGGTTCGTCGAGAATATACAGCGTTTTGCCTGTCGAGCGTTTTGACAGCTCGGCGGCAAGCTTGACACGCTGTGCCTCGCCCCCCGACATCGTGGTGGAGGACTGCCCGATCTTGATATAGCCGAGTCCGACATCATACATCGTTTTCAGGCGGTTGTAGATGCGCGGAATATGCTCAAAGAAATGCAGTCCTTCTTCAATGGTCATATCCAGAACATCGAAAATGCTCTTGCCCTTGTATAATACCTCCAGCGTTTCGCGATTGTAGCGGCGACCCTTGCAGGCATCGCAGGTGACATAGACATCGGGCAAAAAGTGCATTTCGATCTTTTTGACACCGTCGCCCTCGCATTCCTCGCATCTGCCGCCCTTGACATTGAAGGAGAATCTGCCTGCGGAATAGCCCCGGGCGTTGGCTTCATTGGTCGAAGCAAAAAGCTCGCGGATATCGTTGAACAGTCCCGTATAGGTGGCAGGATTGGAGCGCGGTGTTCTGCCGATGGGTGCCTGATCGATGGCAATGACCTTGTCCAGCGCTTCGATCCCCTTGATCGTGTCGTGCTTACCGGGGGTGGTAATGGCACGGTTCAGCTTTTTGGCAAGCGTCTTGTGCAGGATCGAATTGATCAGGGAGCTTTTGCCGCTGCCCGACACGCCCGTGACACATACCATCATACCGAGCGGTATTTCCACGGTGATATTTTTCAGATTGTTTTCGCGCGCGCCCACGACGGTGAGCCACTTGCCGTTGCCCGAGCGACGGGTTTTCGGAATCGGAATCGAGCGTTTTCCGGAGAGATACTGACCTGTGACAGAATCGGGATTCGCCATCACCTCTTCGGGCGTTCCTGCCGCAACGACTTTTCCTCCGTGGATGCCCGCACCCGGTCCGATGTCCACGATGAAATCGGAGGCGAGCATCGTTTCTTCATCGTGCTCTACCACAATGACCGAATTGCCGACATCGCGCAGGCGCTTTAAGGTTTCGATCAGCTTGGAAGTGTCGCGTTGATGCAGACCGATGGAAGGCTCGTCGAGGATGTAAATGACCCCCATTAACGAAGAACCGATCTGTGTGGCAAGGCGGATACGCTGTGCCTCGCCGCCCGAGAGTGTACCGGCGCGGCGCGAGAGGGTCAGATAGTCAAGCCCGACGGCTGACAGGAATCTGAGGCGTGCTTTGATCTCCTTGACGATCTCTTTGGCAATCGTTTCCTCGGTCTTTGTCAGGGTGAGACCTTCGACAAAGGCAAGGGCATCATTGATGGCGAGCGAACAGAATTCGTGAATGTTTTTGCCGCCGACGGTGACGGACAGGATCATCGGATTCAGTCTCGCGCCACCGCAGGAATGGCAGGGGATGTTTTCAATAAAGGCGTCGTAATATTCGTCGTGTCCTTGATTGATACGCGCTTCGATCATATTGACAATGCCGTCAAAGCGGACTGTCTGATGCGAAACGCGGCGGTCGAAATAGCGGTCGACGGTGTAGGTGATACTGCCCGTGCCGTACAGCAGGGCATCATAAGCCTTTTTGGAGTAGCGTTCGATCGGGGTATCCAGCGTAAAGCCCATCCGATTGCCGACCGCTTTGAGAAGCGGCCCGTTCCAAGTATTTTCGTCCTGCGTTTTGAAGCCGTTGACCTGAATCGCGCCCTCGCGCAGAGAGAGCGAGGGATCGGGAATGATCTTGTCGGGCGATACCTTGGGAAGCTCCCCAAGACCCGAGCAGTCGGGACACGCGCCGAACGGGTTGTTGAAGGAGAAGTCACGCGGGTTGAATTCCGCAAAGGAGATCGAATGCTCGTCGCAGGCGAAATGCTCCGAGAAAAAGAGCTCTTCCTCGGTGTCGCCAAGCGTGATGATCAAAAGATTGCCCTCGGTCAGCTTCAGGGCGGTTTCGATGGAATCGGCAAGGCGGGAGCGAATGCCCTCGCGCATGACCAGGCGGTCGACGATGATATCAATATTGTGCTTTTGATTTTTGTCAAGCGTGATCTCTTCGGTGAGATCGTACAGTGAGCCGTCTACCCTGACACGGGCAAAGCCGCTTTTTTTGGCATCCTCAAACTGCTTTTGAAAGCTGCCCTTTTTGCCCCTGACGATGGGGGCTGTCACCATGAAGCGTGTGCGCTCGGGAAGGGCAAGCACCTTTTCGAGAATCGATTCCACCGTTTGCTTGCGGATCTCCTTACCGCAGACGGGGCAATGGGGAATGCCGATACGGGCATACAGAAGACGGAGATAGTCATAGATCTCGGTCACCGTGCCGACGGTCGAACGGGGATTGCGGGAGGTGGTTTTCTGATCGATCGAGATGGCAGGCGAAAGTCCTTCGATAAAATCAAGGTCGGGCTTATCCATCTGCCCTAAAAACATACGGGCATAGGAGGACAGGGATTCGACAAACCGTCGGTGTCCTTCGGCATAAATGGTATCAAAAGCAAGCGAGCTTTTGCCGCTTCCCGAAAGACCCGTCATCACAACGAGCTTGTCGCGGGGAATGTCTACATCTAAGTTTTTTAAATTATTGGCGCGTGCGCCGCGAATTTTGATGAATTGATTTGCCATAGGTTATATCCTTTACGAGTCTTGCTCTTGTTTTTCCAGCATTCGGATCTTGTCTCTGAGGTATGCCGCGCGCTCAAAGTCAAGGCGTTCGGCGGCATCGTACATTTCCTTTTCAAGCTGTGCGATGCTCTCGGTGGGAAGGGGCGCTGTCTTCTTGGTATCCTGCTTTTTGCCCTTCTTTTTGTCGCCCGTGCCGAAGTCGATCAGATCCTTGACGGCTTTTTTGATGGTTTTCGGGGTGATGCCGTGCGCTTCGTTATAAGCGATCTGCTTTTCACGGCGGCGTTTGGTTTCGTCAATTGCCGCACGCATAGAGGGCGTGACGGTATCGGCGTACATAATGACCTGCCCCGAAGCGTTTCGTGCGGCTCTGCCGATGGTCTGGATCAGGGCGCGCTCTCCGCGCAAAAAGCCTTCCTTGTCGGCATCGAGAATGGCGACGAGCGATACCTCGGGAATGTCAATGCCTTCGCGGAGAAGGTTGATACCCACGAGGACATCGAAAACGCCGAGGCGCAGATCGCGGATGATCTCGCTTCGTTCTACGGTGTCGATCTTGTGGTGGATGTATTTGACACGAATGAGATTCATTTCGAAATATTCGGTCAGATCCTCTGCCATTTTGGTGGTGAGGGTAGTGACAAGCACACGCTCGCCGCGCTCGGCGCGTTCGCGGATCTCGCCCATCAGATCGTCGATCTGTCCCTCTGTTTTTCTGACCTCGACCGAAGGGTCAACAAGACCTGTCGGGCGGATCAGCTGTTCCACCGTCCGTTCGGAATGTGCCTTTTCGTAATCGGCAGGGGTTGCCGAAACGTATACGGTCTGCCCGACCTTTTCCACAAATTCTTCAAAGAAAAGCGGACGGTTGTCGTATGCCGAGGGCAGACGGAAGCCGTAATCGATCAGAGATTTTTTGCGTGCGCGATCGCCCCCCGACATACCGCGAACCTGCGGCAGGGTCACGTGCGATTCGTCTACAAACAAAACGAAATCATCGGGAAAATAATCAAGCAGGGTAAAGGGCGTTGAGCCGGGTTCGCGCCCCGACATAACACGGGAATAATTTTCAACACCCGAGCAATACCCGATCTCGCGGAGCATTTCGAGGTCATAGCGCGTGCGCTCTTCAATGCGCTGGGCTTCGATATATTTATTCTGTGCTTTGAATTCGGCAATACGCTCCTCCAGCTCACGCTCGATTTCTTCAAGCGCCGCCTCGCGCCGTTCGGCAGTCGTGGCATAGTGGGAAGCGGGGAAGATCGAGGTATATTGCAGGGTACGAAGCAATTCGCCCGTGACGGTGTGGATCTCGGAAATGCGGTCGATCTCGTCTCCGAAAAATTCCACGCGCACCGCTTTGTTATCACTGGAAGCGGGAATGATCTCGACTACATCGCCTCTGACACGGAATTTGTCGCGCTTGAAGTCGATATCGTTGCGGTCAAAGTTCATCGATATCAGCTTGGCAACAAGCTGATCGCGGCTCATTTCCATCCCCACACGAAGGGGCAGGACGAGTTGAAGATATTCGTTCGGGTCACCGAGCGAATAAATGCAGGACACCGAGGAGACGATGATCACATCACGCCGCTCGAACAGCGAGGATGTCGCGCTGTGTCTGAGACGGTCGATCTCGTCATTGACGGCAGAGTCCTTTTCAATATAGATATCCTTACCGGGAATATAGGCTTCGGGCTGATAATAGTCATAGTACGACACGAAATATTCCACCGCGTTGTCGGGGAAGAATTCACGGAATTCCGAGCAAAGCTGTGCGGCAAGGGTCTTGTTATGTGCCAGCACCAATGTGGGGCGGTTGACACGCGCGATGACATTTGCCATGGTAAAGGTTTTGCCCGAACCGGTGACACCGAGCAAGGTCTGTTCCTTGATGCCTTTATTCAAGCCATCCACCAATGCTTCGATCGCTTCGGGCTGATCGCCCGTTGGTTGATAATCGCTTTTTAATACAAATTTATCCATACCGCACCTCCTTTTCGCTATTATAGTATTGTATCACAACTCGGTGAAAATGTAAAGAGTCAAAAACGAAAATTTGTTCTTTTTTGCGCAAAAAACTTTTTAGCGCCCTAATAGCAAAATCGGCTTGATTATTTTGCTTTTTTGTGCTACAATAAACACAGAATGACTACATAAAAGGATTTGCTATGAAACTATCTGTTATTATTCCGATGTATAACGAAGAATTGATCGTGGAAGACACTGTCAGAACGCTGGATGCGACTCTCTGCCGTGACTTTGGCGAAGGGGAATATGAAATGATCTTTGTGTCGGACGGTTCCAAGGATACCTGTCAGGCGAAGGCGGAGGCTATGAAGGCGGAATTTCCCGCTCTTTCGGTGCTGGGCTATACCCCTAATCGCGGCAAAGGCTATGCTGTGCGTACAGGTATGATGGCGGCAAAGGGGGATTTCGTGCTCTTCACCGACTGCGATCTTGCTTACGGTACGGATGTGATCACACGCTTCTATCAGGCATTTGCCGAGGGTGACAAGGATATCTATATCGGCAGTCGCACGCTGGATAAATCGGGCTATGAGGGCTATACCTTCACACGAAAGCTGATGTCGAAGATCTATATCAAGTATCTGAATCTTGTGGCAGGCTTTGATCACAGCGACTCGCAGTGCGGCATCAAGGGCTTTTCGCAAAAGGGGGCTAAGGCGATCTTTGCCGAATGCGAATGCGACCGTTTTGCCTTTGATCTGGAGGCGCTTTTATATGCGAAGGATATGGGCTTCACGGTGGGTGAGATCGCTGTGAAGATCATCAATCATCGCGAATCGACCGTGCGCCCGATTCACGATGCCATCGAAATGACCAAACAGGTGAACAAGATCAAAAAACGCCGCAAGGCAAAACAAAAAGCGGCAAAACAATCAAAATCGTAGAATATAGCACACACATAAAGTCTTTCGCTCCGGCGGAAGGCTTTTTTCTCGTTTTCCATGCAAAGAATGTACAAAGATTGTTAACAAATGATAAATATTTGAATTTTTACTTGATTTTTACACAAATTTTTGATAAACTTATCTTGCTATGATGGTTTACTATCATCATTCGTTAGTCTCGAAAAATAACAAAAGGAGGAGAAACAAACATGACTAACAAGAAAAACACCCGTCGTGCGCTTTTGGCGTCCTTGATGGCACTGCTTTTGTGCTTCAGCTCGCTGATGGGTACGACCTACGCGTGGTTCACCGACTCGGTAACGAGCGCGAACAACGTGATTCAGTCGGGTAATCTCGATGTTGAGCTGTATTATCAGGTCG
>JAFTKF010000139.1 GCA_017453405.1 Clostridia bacterium | reverse complement strand
GTTACCCGGCGCCCATGTGATCAAGGCATATGCCACCGACGGCATCAACGAAAGTGCCGTTTTCACCAATTCGTATTTCATTGCCACGGGACTTTGCGACTATCAGCTTCCGATTATGAGCTTTTCGATCCCGATCGACGATATGTTCGGGGGATCGGGCTTCTACAGCAACTTTATGCCAAGCGGCGATATCACCGCCCCCCGTCCGCGCGGGCTGGGGATGATGGAGATCTTTGACGAAAACGGCGTTCGCGTGGGCTATTCCAACGTAGAAGCCGCCGTCAGCGGCAACGGCTCCTCTCACACCGCAATGAAATCCATACGACTGTATTACAAAGGCAAGCTCAATGAAGAGGGCGGCAGGTTCGGTTCGCTGCATTATGACCTTTTTGCAGGACTTGCCCGCGATGCCGACGGCAATCCCATTACCTCCTTTGACCGCCTGCTCCTGCGCAATTCGGGTAACGACTGCGGCAATTCGTATATTCGGGATGCCTATATGCAACGGGTCTCTTCAGGGCTTTCGGTGGATACGATGGCAACACGAAGCGTGCTTCTCTTCGTCAACGGCGAATTCTTTGGCGTTTATAACGCGCGCGAGCGCTACAGTCCCGAATATGTCGAAAGCCATTACGGCGTTGACAAAGACAATGTCGCTCTGCTGGAAAGCGATTACAGTCAGGTGCACACCAATCAGAACGCACCCTTCGTCCTGATGTCGGGCGAAGAAGCCGATGCCGACGATTTTAACGCCCTCGTTGATTACATTCGCCAAAACGATATGGCAGATCCCTTTCATTATGAATATGTCACCGCCCTTCTCGATATCAACTCCTTCATCGATATGTGGGTCGTACATCTCTATTTCAACGCCACCGACTGGCCGGGCAACAACATCAAGGTGTTTCGGAATAACGATCCCCTCGACCCCTCGGGAATGGATACCAAATGGCATTTTACCCTCTTGGACCTCGATATGGGGCTGTCGTATTTCGATTATACCTCTGCCGCGTACGATATTTTCTATTCCTTTAACCGCGGCTCGGTTGTGGGCAATATGATGTGCGATCTGATGGAAAACGAGGATTTTAAAGCACAGTTCTTTTGCCGCTATGTGACGCTTGTCAATGAATATTTCACACCCGGCTACCTTTCCGAGGTTTTTGAAGAACTGTACAGCGAGCGATCGCCGCTCGTCACGTTGCAAATGGCACGGTGGGGGCGCGAGGGCGCGCATATCAATACCTGGCTGCGCGAGGCAGAAAAGATCCGCCTTTTCATCAAAACGCGGAATGAGTATGCCATCAAGGCGCTTTACCGCCACTTCGGCATCAATGAAAGCGATATGGATGCCCTGTTATATCCCCGTTTGTCGCTGATATTTAACCCCGCTCACGTATCGGTGAAGGTGAACGGCGACGAGATCACCAAACAAACCAACCTGATCGCCGCATGGGGTGAGGCGCTCCTCATTGAGCTGATCCCCCGCGAGGGCTGTTCCATTACCGAAACAACCGTTAATTTTCAAACGGTCAGAGAAACCACCTTCACACTAACACTTACCAAAGACTGCACACTCAGAATACAGACAGAAGCCGAAGAAAGCACATCCCAAGCCCCCTCGGGCTAAGCGCACTTGGTCGGATTTTGCCGTAAATTGTCTGATTTTTTCAAAAGGAGTCTCTATGTTCAAGCTTGTATTCGTTTGTCACGGCAATATCTGCCGTTCCCCGATGGCTGAAGCCATTATGAAAGCTCTTGTCAAGGAAAAAGGTCTTGACAAAGATTTTCTCATTGAATCCCGCGCCACCAGCCGTGAGGAGATCATCGGCGGTATGGGCAATCCCGTCCACCCCGATGCCCGCGCCGAGCTGGCACGGTGCGGCATTCCTTGCCCCAATCACCGCGCGACACAGCTACTGAAGACCGATCTTTCAAAATTTGACCTCATTGTCGGAATGGATCGCGTGAATCTGTTGAATATCGCGCGCATTTTCGGGGTGGAAAACAGTCCCAAGGTCAGAAAGCTGCTCGATTTCACCGAAAGCGGGGGCGATGTTGCCGATCCGTGGTATACCGACCGTTTTGACATTGCCTATCAAGAAATCCGCCGCGGTTGCGAAGCGCTTCTTTGCGCCATCACGGAGGGACGCATATGATCTACCACAAGCTTGTCCGTGACAAGATTCCCGAGATCATCGCGGCATCGGGAAAGACCGCCACCGTTCAGGTCCTCTCGGAGGAGGACTACCAAAAGGCCGTCGATCAAAAGCTCTCCGAGGAGCTTGCGGAGTACTACGAAAGCGCATCGCTGGAAGAGCTTGCCGACCTTCTCGAGGTCATTTATGCCGCCGCTGTGGCACGCGGCTATACCGTCGCCGAGCTTCACGCCCTGCGCGAGAAAAAAGCCGCACAGCGCGGCGGATTTTCAAAAAAACTGTTGTTGACCGAGGTTAAATGACCTCGCAAGGAGGATATTTATGCGCTATTTGATTTTCGACATCGAATGCTGTGATGGCGAGCATATCTGCGAATTCGGTTATGTCATCACCGATCCATCGTTCACTGTCCTTGAGCAAAATGTCCTCCTGATCGATCCCGAAAAACCGTTCTATCTGGAAGGGCGCGGCAATCGGCGTGACCTGCATCTGTGGTTTGACGAAGAGGATTACCGCATCAATCCCACCTTTGAAGCCCGCTACCCGATGCTGAAGGAGCTGATCGAAACCGAGGATCAGTGCATCATCGGGCACGCCATCGAAAACGACGCCGCTTTTCTGCGCACCGCCTGCGAGCGCTACGGATGCAAGCCCCTCAGCTTCACCTTTTATGACAGTCAGCGGATGTATTCGGACTTTGCCAATATCCACCGATCAGTCTCGCTGTCCGATGCTTGCGAGGCACTTGCCGTGCCGCCTCCCGAATACCTGCACCGAAGCGACAGCGATGCCAAGGCAACGATGCAGCTTGTCAAGGCAATGTGCCAAGCGATGGATGTTTCCTTTTCCGAATTCGTCGCCCTTTGCCCCTATGTCGTCGGCAAAACCGAGGCAGGGCAGATCTTCTTCCTTGGTGAGGAAGAGAAGTGGGCACGCTATCTCGGCTTGATGCAGGAAAATCGCCTCGATCCCGATGGCGCGCGGGAATTGTATCACCGCGTGATCTCGCATACCGAGCCGATGCCCGGTGCTGTAAACCGACTGTATGGCGAACGCATCGCCTTCGACGAGCGGCTGGAAGCCGATACCGACCGTATGATCCGCCTTTTGCAGATGATCACCGATTACGGCGGATACTATGTCTCCTCCGCCAAGAAAAGCCATATTCTGGTGATGGCAGAGGGCGACCCCAACGAGTCGCATCGCTATACCGTGCTGAATGACGGCAGTAAAAAAAGCAAGCGTGTCAAAATACTGTCTCTTGCCGATTTCTATCGCTATCTCGAGGTCAGCGAATCGGATGTCGCCGCCTACCCCTATCCCACCGCGCAAAGCCTCGCCGCAGACGAGCGCTCCCAGATCTATAAACGCAAACGCCACGCCAAATCCTTCGCCACAACCTCCGCCGGCGACTCCACCCCCACCACCATAGGCGCCGCCCTAAAATCCCGCGGCATCGACCTGAGTAAGCTTTTTTCTGAGGAAGAATAAACGGGGTATGAATCCATCGCACTTCTTAAAATCTTGCATCGCTTTTTCCAAAAAGCAGACTAAAGGAGAATGCCGCGAGGCGGCAGGATCTCGGCGCGGATGAGCGGTTTTGGAAGTGACTTCAAGAAAAATCACGCTCGAAGCGGGGCTGGATCCCGCCTCGCCGTGCTTGGCGCAATTGTGGTGACGGACAAAAATGACCCCCGACTGTCGGGTTTTCGTTTGTAAAAAAATTATACAAAAATCGTAGGGACAGGTTTCGGTTAGATTTTTGTGTTCCTACACCCGGAGCAAATCGGTCGTGATTACATACCCGAAATGTTGAGGTGTCTAGGACAGTCGGGGACGCCTGTCCACAGGTTTCCGTGTTTTTTTGCTGCTGCGACAATTTTTGGTTGCATCATCGTTTCTTTAAGAGGGAGGCTATGGTTGCAGCGTGAATGAGTGTCCGAAACAATTACCGCCTGAAAAAACAAAATACGCCGTTTTCAAACACTTGCATGGCGTGCGAGCATTTGAAAACGGCTGTTTTTTTACAAGAGATATTGTTTTTTGCACTTTACTCTGACAGGAGCGTTATGAAATCGATAAGCCATATCTCTTTATACTACGGTCTTTTGCCGTTTATGGCATCAGCCGCATAAGAATCGCTTCCGCCGCGGCGCGTTTGGCTTCGTTTACGGTTTTGCCGTGTCCTTCGGCGACGGTATCGGCGACGGATACCGAAACGGTGAAGCGATGGGTATTGTCCGAGAGGATGACATCGGATACCGTCCGATAGCGAACCGTAAGCTTCTTTTTCTGCGCATATTCATTCAGCTTGGAAACGGCGTTCGGCTGATCGGATACACGGGTGGCTTTCCCGATCCCCATTGCCGATAGCCTACTGACGGCGGCAGCGGCGGCTGCAAGCTCCGCTTCCTTAATATTTTTTCCCTCGGCAACAATCGAAAAGCCCAGCTCCTTGACAAAACAGGTGACGGTAAAGGTGTCGTCGGCATTTTTCATATCGGTATAGAGGGGCAGAGCATAGCCCGCGCCCTGCAAAAGCTCCTGCAGATCATTTTTGGCACTGATATGCCGTTTGCCCTGCGAGGTCTTCACAAAATCCTCGATATCAAGGACGCGCAGAACAAAGGATGTCAATACCGAAAGATCATCCCCCGAGTCAATGGCAATCGCACCGACAATGCTTTCCAAAAGGTCCTCAAGAACCGAATCGACCTGATCGGCACCGCTTTTTTTGTCGCCCTCTCCCATACGAAGAAACGATCCCAGCGACAGCGACCGCATCCGCTCGGCAAGATAGCTCTTGTTGGTCAGGGCGGCGTGATAGGCAGAGTAGTCCCCCTCCTTCAGGGTAGACTCCAGTCCCCGATCGCTCATCACGGAAAACACGCCGAACAGCGCGCGGTTGACCGATACCGACAGCATCTTGTCGCCGTAATATTCCAGCACCTGATAATCCAGCGTATCCTTGTGCTCGTTCACATAGGACGGACGGGTGAACGCCTGTAACAGAAGCGCGCGGTTGCGAAAACGGTATCCAATCGCGTTTTCCACCGCCTGCATCTTTTCATCATAATCATATCGTCTCATCGTCGATCTTGTCTTCCTTTCTTCTTGCCCTTTGCACTTTTATGTCTTTTGGTCTATTCCACCCTTGCGGCTTTGATACATCTTTTTCGTTTTTAGCTTATCGGCATTTTTTGTCATTTCTTGCCGTTTCTCACCATTTCTTGTCAGCTTCTTACCAAATTCTCGCGCTATGTCTTCATACCGCATCCAAACGCTGTTTTTTGAACCGATTTGACACGATACACCATAACACGACAGCAAGCAACAACGACCACAGCGACACACAAAGCGTCATCCTTTTTTGAAATCGAATCCCATCAAATTAGGTCATATCCCGTCAGATTTCATCACTTTCCGCGATTCTCATCTCATGTCACAAGGCGTACAGGATCAATAAAAAACTCCGCTGCCGCACGGCAACAGAGAACAGCGAGAAAGAGAGGGCAGAACAAACAGCAACCGCCAAGCCGCCGCCCACCATTTCAATCGCATCGGTTATATCATTGGTTATGTTCCCAAGAGAGCAAGCACCCTCTTCTTAACATAAGCAATCACATAAATACTATCGCCGCCTCCACTATACCACAACCAAGCCCCCTTGTCAAGAAGACTTTCCCAGATCCTCCCCATACGAACTTTCCTATATCCCCCCTTTTCGCATTTCCTATATCCCCACTCTGTCGAATTCTTCCACTTCTCGCGTTTCCTATATCCCCGCTCTGTCGAATTCTTCCACTTCTCGCCGCCACCCCTCTCGCCCCATCCACCCGGCGATTCTCCCCCTCTTTTTCGTTTTCTCACAATCTTTCTCTTGACAAATCCCCAACTTTATGATATGATACCCTTGTTCACAACTTCATCCGGAGGCATATCAAAGCAGTCATAACGAGGCGGTCTTGAAAACTTCCTTCGTCTCTTTATGTAATCCCTTAAAAAACCTTGATTTTATTGGGTTTTTCGCATCTTTTGATGCACTTTGCGAGAAGCCTTTCTCGCAGTTTTCTCGCAAATTTCCTTGACTTGGATCGAGGGT
>JAFTKF010000138.1 GCA_017453405.1 Clostridia bacterium | reverse complement strand
GGATGCCGAGGAATATGCCGATTATAACGATTCCTACTACGGCAATTATGTCGGCATTGGTGTAACCGTGCAGTGGAATGCTGAAAAGAGAGAGATCACAGTCTATAATGTGATTCCGAATTCCCCTGCCTCCGAGGTTGGGTTCTCGCCTGCCGATGTGATCGTTGCCGTGAACGGCGAGCGGCTTGCTTTTACCGAAAAGGATACCGATGCGCTTGACAGAGTGGGTGATATGATCCGCGGGGAAGCGGGAACGTTTGTGGATGTAACGGTAAAACGCGGGGAAGAGGAGATCGTTCTGCACACCGAACGGCGTGCGGTGGTCAACCCCACGGTTTATGCCGAGCTTTTGGAATACGGCGGAGTCAAGGCAATGTATATTATGATCACCGGCTTTGACTACACCACGCCGATCGCCTTCAAGGAGGCGGTGGATCAAGCCGAGAGCCAAGGGGCAGAGATGATCCTGTTTGACCTTCGCAACAATCCCGGCGGTCTGCTTTCGGTGGTTTCCACGATGCTGACCTATCTTGTAGAGGATGATGCGCTGTTATGCACGACTGAATATCAGAACTCCGATTCCGAGGTTCGCGCGGGCGGATATGTGAACAGTCAGGATGAATCCCCGATTCCGTCCCTGACGGTATCCGACAGCGGCGCGATCTCGTATAATCAGGCGTATGCCGATCACACGCTGAAGCTTCCCTGTGCGGTGCTGATCAACAGTAACAGTGCCAGCGCGGCTGAGCTTTTCACCTCTGTGCTTCGCGATTATAAGCTGGCGACGCTGGTGGGTGAAAACACCTTCGGCAAGGGCTGTATGCAGGTCACCTATTCGATCCCCGGTGGCTATGCGCTGAAGCTGACGGTGGCGTATTATACGCCCCCCTGCGGTGTGAACTACGATGTGACGACAGAAGGTCCTGTGGGAATTGCTCCCGATGTGGAGGTCGTTTTCACCGAAGAAGAAAACCGTCAGAATCTTTATACCATTGACCACACGGTAGACAGACAGTTTATTGCGGCGTTCAATGCGCTGACAACGGGCGAAAAACTGCCGATGCCCGACGGCAACGAACAATAAGTAAACCATAAGTATTTATATATTAAAGGAGAACACAGTCATGGCAATTGGAATGAAAGTGACCAGCGAAGGTCTTGAAAAACTGCAGGCAGAGCTGAAGCAGCTGAAGGAAGTAGAAAGACAGAAGGTTATTGAAGATATCGAAACCGCCCGCGGCTACGGCGACCTTTCGGAAAACAGTGAATACGACGAAGCCAAAACAAGACAGGGTAAGATCGAAGGCAGAATTCAGGAGCTTGAAGAGATCCTTGCCAATGTCGTCGTGGTTGACGATATTCAGACCGATACGGTTGACGTCGGTTCGGTGGTTACGGTCAGCAATGTTACGAAGGGTGTTACGATCGAATATACGATCGTCGGTGCTACCGAAGCCAACCCCCTGAAGGGTAAGATCTCCGACCGTTCTCCCATCGGTAAGGCACTGATGGGCTGTCGCAAGGGTGCTCGTGTGGAAGTGGAAGTTCCTGCGGGCGTCATTGTTCTTGAGATTCTTAACATCAGTAAGTAAGAGGATAAAAATATGGAAAACAATGTAAATAACAATATGCAGGAGCAGGAGTTTTCCGAGCTTCTCAAGATCAGACGGGATAAGCTTTCAGCGCTTCGTGAGGCAGGCAACGATCCGTTCGTGATCACCAAGTATGATGTGACGGCGTATTCGAAGAGCACGAAAGATGCCTTTGAAAAGGATGAAGAGGCTTTTTCAGAAAAGGTATTCTCCTTTGCCGGCAGAATGATGAGCCGCCGCATTATGGGTAAGGCTTCCTTTGCCGGTATTGCCGACAGAGAGGGTAATATTCAGCTTTACATCAAGCGTGACGATGTTGGTGAAGAAGATTACGCCGCTTTCAAAAAGTGGGATATCGGCGATATTATCGGTGTTGAGGGTGTTGTATTCCGCACCAAGACAGGCGAGGTTTCTGTTCACGCGCACAAGATCGTTTTGCTTTCGAAGAATCTGATTCCGCTTCCCGAAAAGTTCCACGGTCTGACCAATACCGACCTTCGCTACCGTCAGCGTTATCTTGACCTGATCGTCAATCCCGATGTCAAGGATACCTTTATCAAGCGTTCGCGCATCATTTCCGAGATCCGTAATTTCCTTGAAAACCGCGGTTTTCTGGAAGTGGAAACGCCCTATCTGCACAACGAGGCAGGCGGTGCTTCTGCCCGTCCCTTTATCACGCATCATAATTCGCTGGACATCGATCTGTATCTGAGAATCGCACTTGAGCTTCACCTGAAGCGTCTGATCGTCGGCGGCTTTGACCGTGTGTACGAGATCGGCAGAGTCTTCCGTAACGAGGGTATGGATACCCGTCACAATCCCGAATTCACCCTTCTTGAGCTGTATCAGGCATACACCGACTATGAAGGTATGATGGAGCTTACCGAGGAATTGTTCCGTTATCTTGCCAAGAAGGTGCTTGGCACGGCGGTCATTCCTTACGGCGAATATACCATTGATTTGGAAAGCCCCTTTGCCAGAATGACGATGGCAGAGGCGGTTGAAAAGTATGCAGGCGTAGATTTTACAAAGGTCGAGACTGTTGAAGAAGCAAGAGCCATTGCCAAGGCGCATCACGTGGAATACGAGGAGCGTCACGGT
>JAFTKF010000137.1 GCA_017453405.1 Clostridia bacterium | reverse complement strand
TTTTCGCTGTGGCGAAAAGCTATTTTTATTGTAAATGGTGGAAAGTAAGAGGTTTTGGGATATAATTTAAGCACCAAGCAGAAAGGCGGTTCGGTTATGGCTGACAGTCTGTTGATTACGAAATCCAAGGAATTGGCTTTGCAGATTATCAAGGTTTGCAATTATGTAAAGCAAAACAAAAAGGAAAGTGTACTGACAAACCGGTTGATTCGAAGCGGAACGAGCGTTGGTGCGAATATATGAGAGGTATTTTACGGGCACGGGACGGCAGATTTTATTGCCAAACTGCAAATTGCCCTGTGAATACAGCGCAATTTTTTGATCAGCATACAAAAATTGCTCTGAAATGTCTTGACATTTTTGGGGGTGTGTGCTATACTGTAGGCACAAACCGAAAGGGAAGGGTAAAACTATGCTGGATTATTGTCTTGACATCAACGATCAGTCGTTTATGCGGGTATACACCCCCGATGCAACAGCGATATCGTTTCCGTTTTGTCTTTATGAGGACGGATATTTTGAAGCGGGAAAGAATTATTACACCAAGCGCAGTGAAAAGGAAATGTATCTTTTGCTGTATACCGTCTCGGGGTGCGGTACGGTAAAGGTTGACGGTAAGATCCGCTACCTGCCTGCGGGAAGTGCGGCGATTCTCGATTGCCGTGAGCCTCACGAATACAGCACAGTTTCGGGTGCGCCGTGGTGCTTCCACTGGATCCACTTTGACGGGCCTTCCATGGATGCCTACAAAAAGATCCTGCTTGATGAATTCGATGCTCTGCAGATCACCGAAAAACTGCGTATTAACCGCTATTTCGAGCAAATTCACGCCATTATGAACGAAAATAACGCGATGCTTCGCTACGCTTTGACAAGTGATATCATTTCGGGTATTCTTCTGATCCTCTGCAATTCCCGTTTTTCCAAAGAGGTTCGCGGCGAGGTGGATTCCGATGCGGTGCGCACCGCTTGCCGCTTTATCGAAGAAAATCTCAGATGCGATATTTCGATCGATCAGCTTTCCGCGATGGTACATCTTTCGAAATTCTATTTCATCCGTCTGTTCAAGCGGTATATGGGTGTTTCTCCCTATCAGTATGTACAGATCACGCGCGTCAACCGTGCCAAGGAGCTTCTGATGACGACCGGCTTCCGCGTCAATGAGATCTCGGAAATGGTTGGCTTTTCCTCGCCCACGCGCTTTACAAAATTTTTCTCGGATATGACCGGTATGAGCCCGACGCTCTTCCGCAAAACCTCCTATAAAATTCCCAAGGAAGACTGAAATCAAATATCGGATGCTTTCGGCAGCCGATAGTTGATTTTCTTTTCCTTTATAAAAATTGCTCTTGCACTTTTGTGCAGGATGCGCTATAATGAAAGCGCAAGCAGTACTATCTCTTTCAGAAAGGATTATGCTATGAAAATGTTCACCTTGTTTCTCACCGTGCTTGTTTTGATCCTGACGCTGGTCGCGTGCGGAAACGATCCCGTCACGACGGCTGTCACGACCCTTACCACTCCCGACAGTACACCGAGCGGCACCACCGACCCCGTATCGACCACGCTGAAGCCTTCGGTCGATACCACTCCCACCACAACCGACGAAAACGATCCCGCGACGGTAGAGCCGACGACGAAGCTTCTTTATCCGCAGTTCGAAACGCCTGCTGACGATATGTCGTCAAAGCCTTTGTTCTTCTGGAACACCACGCTTGACGAAATGACCGTAGAGGGCGTCAGAGAGATCGTCAGAGAGTCGTATCTCAAGAGCGGCTACTCGGGCTTTGGCATTCTGCCCTACTGGCAGGAGGGCTATCTTTCCGATCAGTATTTTGAACTGTACGAAGCGGCACTGGATGAAGGCTCAAAATACGGAATGAAGTTCTCGCTGTATGACGAAAACGGCTTCCCCAGCTACACGGCAGGTGGACTGTTTGCCGAAAAGTATCCCGAACTGACCGCAAAGCGCCTTGATATGTCCGAGGCAAGCTTTGTCAAGGACGGCAAGATCTTTCTGAAGATCCCGCAGGGTAATTTTATGGGTGCTGTGGCATACAACACCGAGACCCACGAAATGATCGATATTTCCGACAAGGCTGTTCTGGTCGAGCTTCCCGAATTTGATGCCGAGGCACAGCCTTACGGCATTCTGGCTTCCAGTACTTACGATATTGAAGGCGGCTATGAGATCGATAAGGCGTTTGACGGCAAGAAGACCACACGCTGGAACGCTTATCAGAGCTCGGGCAGCGGCGAATATATTATCATTAACTATGGCAAGAAGACCAAAATTGACTCGGTCAAGATTTGGGAAGACAGTCTTGCCGCCCTTCAGCGCACACGCGCCTGCGATATCGAATACTGGGATGCCGACAAGGGCGAATGGGTGCTTCTCGGCAGCTGTAAGACCATCAAGAGCGAAGGCGTGACCATTTCCTTTGATGCGGTGGAAGAGCAGTATTACCGCATCCATTTCCGCCTGATCAACGGCGACTCGGCAACGATTTCGGAAATCGAGATCTATGCCGACGGCAAAAAGGTAGCAAATCCTCCCTTTGCCAACAAGAGCGACTCTTCTTCCCCCGAAGAGGTCGGCTACTTTTCCTCGAGCGACTATTCCGACGGTTATACGGCGGCAATGGCGTTTGACGGCAGCCTCGGCAGCCGTTGGAATGCTGCCAACAATACCTCGGGCAATCAGTGGATCTCGGCAATGTTCGGTAAGGATGTGACCGTGGATTCGGTCTATCTTTCCGAGGCATACGGCAGAATCCGTTCCTTCTCGATTCAGTATCTTGACGGTAACACCTGGAAGACCTGTGCGAGCGGCACGACCATCGGCGCATCGAAGACCGTGACCTTTGAAGCCGTGACCACGAAGGGTATGCGTTTGTTTATCAATACGACAAACGGCGAAACCGCAACCATTTATGAAATGAAGATGTATCACGGTGAGACGCAGGTTATGGTGGAAGAAGACCATACCGGCTATAAGGGTTCGTATCTCGAATACCCCGTCAGCGGCAACAACTGGAAGCTGATGGCATTCGTTTGTGTCAGCGAAGGCTGTATCGGTATGGACTATCTCTCCGAAGAAGCGGTTGCGGGCTTTATTGAAGTGACCTATGATGCGTACTATGCACGCTTCAAGAAATATTTTGACAACGGCACGATCACCTCGGCATTCTATGACGAGCCTTCCTTCTGGCCCGCAGGCGGTCTGACCGCTTACGGTGTGGAAGGTGCGAGAATGTGGACCGATGATTTCAATGAAGTCTTTGCCGAAATGTTCGGAAAAGACGAAAACCCCATTCTGTACTATGCCGCAATGTGGTATGACATCGGTGACAAGACGACGGAAGCAAGAGATAAGCTGAACGCTGTCCGTACCGAAATGTTTGCCAAGCATTACATCGGTCAGGTCAATGAATGGTGCGAGGAGCACGGCATTGAGCTGATGGGTCATATGCTGTTTGAAGACCAGGATAACCCCGTTCCGCTCCACGGCGACCTTATGTACTGCTTCAAGTATCAGGCTTGCCCCACCGTGGACGTGATCAACGGCTACGGTATGACCGAAGACTATTACAAGATCATTTCCTCCTCGGCGTATAACTGGGATCACGCACACGTTGGCGTAGAATGCTACGGCGCGATCTGGAATATGCCCGTGAATGTGCTGTACAAGGCGGCAATGGACCTCTTTGCCAAGGGCATCAACGTGATGGTGCCTCACGCCGTCTGGTATTCCAGTACACAGAATGTGGTGTATCCCCCCGAGCTTTCCTACCGCACCGAGCCGTATGCTTCTGAGCTTCCCAAGTATAACGAGTATATTTCCCGTTTGCAGACGATGCTTCAGGAGGGCAGACACGTTGCCGATATCGCGGTGCTTTACCCGATCGATACGCTGGAATACGATTATAACTTCAACAAGGGCTACGGCGCTGCTGCAGACAGCAACTACATTGCCCTGACCAATCAGCTTTCCGAGCGCATCCGTCTTGATTTCACCTACCTGCATCCTTCGGTTCTTGACGAAAAGGTAACGGTGAACGGTTCGACACTCCATCTGGATAACGAGAACAATTATGAAGATTACAAGATTATGATCCTGCCCTCGATCCGCGTGATTGCGAAGTCGAATCTTGAAAAGATCTATGATTTCTACAAGAACGGCGGTATCGTGATTGCGGTCGGTACGCTTCCCACGATGGCAACCGAAACCGGTGATAATGCGGCAGTCGTTAGTATGATCACCGAAATGTTCGGCGAAGCACCTGCCACCGCATCTGCCAAGGAAATTGAAAAGACCAACGATAAGGGTGGCAAGCTTTATCATATCACACAGGTAGCAAAGCTTGCGCAGGTTCTGAAAAAAGCATATACCAACTACGATGTGTCGATTTCGACCGTTCAGGAAAGAAACGGACATTTCACCTATATCCACAAGGTGCTTGACGAAAGAAATATTTATTTCTTCGCCAATTCCTCGGATATCGCGGTGAAGCCCACCGTGACTTTGCGCGGCGAATATGACAATCTTGAGGTATGGGATCCGATGACCGGTGAGAAAAAGGCGCTGGCAGTGACCGTAAAGGATGGCAAGACCACCTTTACCCTCGATTTTGCCGCCGTTACATCGCTCTTTGTCGTCGCGGCTGACCCCGAATAATGTCTGCACCCCCAACAACAAACCGCGAGGCGCGCGCCTCGCGGTTTTTTGTT
>JAFTKF010000136.1 GCA_017453405.1 Clostridia bacterium | reverse complement strand
CTATTCCGATAAAGCAGTTTCCCGATGGGAGAGAGGGGAAGCGATCCCCGATGCCTACGTGCTTCTGGAAATGGCAGAGATCTTTGGTGTGACGGTGGATTTTATTTTGAAGGAGCACACCGAAGAAGAATTTCTGCCGCCCCCCGAAGAGGAAGAAGAACCCGTCATTGTACCGCAGGAAAAGAACAACCGCCGCCTTGTCACGTGGGTGTCCTTCCTCGGCGTCTGGGCACTTTCGCTTCTGGTTTTTGTGATCGCATCGATTTTCGGCAATTATTTCTGGCTTGCTTTTATTTACGCGATCCCGACCTCCTTCACGGTGTTGTTCATTCTGAACTGCGTTTGGGGCAAGCGTCCGCTGAGCGTTTTCTATCTTTCGATCATTGTCTGGGGTCTTTTGACCTCGATTCACTTATCCTGCCTTGCCGCACCGCAATCCTGGATGCTGTACCTGATCGGCATACCCGCGCAGATCATCATCCCAATCGCCTTTGCCATTGGCAGAAAAAAAGATCGGAAGAATTGATTTTTTGCTTATTTTTGATACATTCTCAAAATCCGAGAGTTGATTTTTTCAATTCTCGGATTGTTTTTTGGGATTCTCGCGAGGCTTTGTGCGATCGTAGAGCGTTTTTCTTGATTTATGGGTGGTAATTTTTCGAAAAACAGATACAATAGGAACAAGGCAAAACGCCTGCCTGACGGCACTTTTCAAAAAGCTATCACGAAAGGAAATAACTATGTCCCGTTACGTAATCACCTGTTGCTCCACCGTCGATCTGACGGAGGACAAACTTAAAGCTCTTGACGTCTCTTACGTCCCCTTCCATTATTTTCTGGATGAAACCTCGTTTGAAGACGATCTTTATCATTCGCTTTCCCCCTCGTCCTTCTATAAGGCGCTTCTGGACGGTGCTGAGCCCAAGACGGCGCAGGTCAACACCGAAGAATTCACCGCCTTCTTTGAACCCTTTTTGGCGGCAGGTCAGGATATTCTGCATCTCTCGTTCTCCTCGGGACTTTCGGGTACTTCGCAATCGGCACGTGTTGCCGCCGACGATCTGAAGGAACGCTATCCCGACAGACGCATTGTGGTGATCGACACCCTCGCGGCATCATCGGGCTATGGCTTGTTTGTGGCAATGGCGGCGGAGATGCGCTTGGACGGTCAATCGCTTGATACAGTTGCCGCATGGGCAGAAGCCAACAAGAAATCGGTGCATCACTGGTTTTTCTCGACCGATCTTTCCTTTTTTGTCAAGGGCGGCAGACTGTCACGTGTGTCGGGTTGGTTCGGTACGGTTCTGAAGATCTGTCCTCTTCTCAATATGGACAAGGACGGTCACCTGACACCTCGCTATAAATTGCGCGGCAAAAAGCGCGCGATGGAAGCGATGATCGACAAAATCAAGGAATGTGCCGTGGGTGGAGAGAGCTATCAAGGAAAATGCTATCTGTCGCATTCCGACTGCTACGGTGACGCGCGTGCGGTTGCCGACGCGATCGAAGCATACGCCCCCACGCTGAAGGGGAAGATCGAGATCTACAACATCGGTCCGACCATCGGCTGTCACACAGGTCCCGGAACGGTTGCGCTGTTCTTCATCGGCAACGAAAGAATTGACTGAGTTTTGACGGAGAAAACAAAAAACTTCAAAAATTATTGAAGTTTTTTATCGGTTTCTCTATTTACATTGTGTCCCTGACAGTGCTATAATATTAAAGTAGTGATATCTCCCTTGTTGTGCCCGCGCGATGATCAACAAGGGAGATATTTGTTTTGATTTACGAAAAGAAAAGAAGTGATCCTGAATGTTAAAAATCGGACTTGATGTCGGCTCAACGACACTCAAAGCAGTGGTGCTCGGGCAAAACGGTGAGGTACTGTTTCACCGTTACGGTCGCCACTATGCCGAAATTGCAGATAAAATGGCAGAATTGTTTGCGGAAATTGCGAAAGCGTTTCCCGATGAGACGCAGTGCACACTCGCGATCTCCGGCTCTGCCGGTATGGGCTTTGCGCGCGAAATGGAGATTCCCTTCGTGCAGGAGGTCTATGCGACAAAGGTGGCGCTCTCGCACCGTATTCCCGATGCCGATTGCGTGATCGAGCTTGGGGGCGAGGATGCCAAGATCCTGTTTTTGTCGGGGCTGTTTGAAGTCAGAATGAACGGCACCTGTGCCGGGGGCACGGGTTCGTTTATCGATCAAATGGCAACCCTTCTCGGCGTGACGCCCGACGCGATGGATACGCTTGCCGCACAGCATACCAAGCAGTACAGCATCGCCTCCCGTTGCGGTGTGTTTGCCAAGAGCGACATTCAACCCCTGATCAATCAGGGCGCGCGCAAGGAGGATATTGCGGCAAGTATTTTTACCGCCGTTGTCAATCAAACCGTTTCGGGTCTTGCGCAGGGGCGGAAGATCGAAGGGAAGATCGTGTATCTCGGCGGACCGTTGACATTTTTGCCCTCGCTCCGCGCGGCATTTGATAAAACGCTTGATACGGTCGGGATCTTTCCCGAATATTCCTTATATTTTGTTTCGCTGGGCGCGGCGTATCTTGCCGACGGCGCACACGTGTTTTCGCTGAAGGAACTGGAAGAAAAAGCAAGAGCGCACAAAAATACCGGCGAGTATCTCGGTTGTGAGCCGCTGTTTACAAGCGAAGAGGAATACACCGCCTTTTGCCGCCGCCACAGCAAGGAAGAAAAGGAAGCATCCCTGACAGCTTCCCGCCGTGCCTATATCGGCATCGATTCCGGTTCGACCACCATCAAGGCGGTGGTCGTGAATGAAGAGGGCGAGATCGTTTTTTCTCGTTATCTGACCAACAGCGGCAATCCGATCCCTGCCGTCAAGGCGTTTCTTGAAGATGTATACCGCGCGTACCCCGATAT
>JAFTKF010000135.1 GCA_017453405.1 Clostridia bacterium | reverse complement strand
CCGTTTCGTGCCCTTGATCAGGCAGTCGTTGATAAATTCGTGATAAGAACCGTGAGTATGATACCACGAAACATAGGTTTCGGTGTGTCGGTTTTTACCGCTGCCGACCGTTCTTGTTCTCACAATTCCGTAACGCGCCGTATAGGTAGAATCGGTCATCGAGTCAAATGTCCAATACGGCAAATACATACCGTGAAGCAGTACACGACCCGCATCCTTTTTCACCGCCGAGGGGCAAAACCAGCGTTTCTTGATCCAGAAACGGAAATTGTTTTCTGCCGATTGTATATCGATCGAAAACGGACAAATTCCTCCGGGGGCAAGTGTGTTTTCGTTACTTGCCTCCATGACCTGATTAGAACCGCAATACGGGCATTCCCCTGCCGTCTCCAAGGCATCGTAAACCGTCTCAGCGCCGCAGTTTTTACAAACCACAACCTTCTTTTCCCTACCCCAGTCGCAGCTTGCGCGTTCGGTCGCTTCATAAAACGAAAGCTCTTCTGCCTGTCGCGGCGCACCGTCTTTGTTTTCGATGACGACGATATTGCCGCAGTACGGGCAAACCAATGCGCCGCTTGCAGGATCAAAATCCATCGTACCGTCACAGGCGGGGCATTTTTTATCGGTCTCTTCCAGTGTAGCCGCTACCTGCGGATCTTCCTGCAAGCCGTCCTTATTTTCAAAAGGCTGATTATTCACAATAAACCCTCTCGCAATCAGATTGCGTCACTTTCATCAAACAGATCGCCGCATTCGGGGCAGAATTTCGGGGGCTTGGTCGGATCATTCGGTTCCCAACCGCATTTATCGCAACGGTATGTCAGTGCACCGCTCGGCTTCTTCGCACCGCAGTTCTGGCAGAATTTACCGCTATTGACCGTTCCGCAGGAGCAAGTCCAACCGAGCATTGTTCCCTCAGGCTTCTTCGCGCCGCAATTCTGACAGAACTTGCCCACATTTTCCGTGCCGCAAGAACAGGTCCAGGATGCAGATACCTCGGGCTTTTTCGCCCCACAGCCCGAACAGAATTTGCCGGTGTTCGACTGTCCGCAGGCACACTGCCACGCATTGGGATCGGGCTGTGCCGAAGGCGCAGTATTGCCCATCGCATAAAATCCCTGCGGATTCATACCGCCAACACCCTGCACCATATTGATGCCCGCAAAGCCCATCATTGCACCGTTGGGATTCTTTGCGGCATCCTGCATCGCTTGCGCCTGAGCGCCCACCAGCGTCGCGCCTGCCATACGGGGATCACGGTAGGTTGCATTGCGCTGAAGCTCTTTGATCATTTTTTCATCCTCTTCGGGCGCAGTTACAGAATTAACACCGAAGGAATAGATGCGGATACCGCGAAGCTCACCCCATTTTTTCGAAAGCACCTCGTTCAGTGCATCCGCGATCTCCATCGTGTGTCCGGGCAATGCGCTGTAACGGATACCCATCGAGGAGATCTTGGCAAACGCGGGCTGAAGAGCAGTCATCAATTCACTCTTCAACTGGGAATCAATGCTCTGCCGCATATAAGCCGTCTGTACATTACCGCAGACATTGGTATAAAACAGAATCGGGTCGGTGATCTTGTACGAATATTCACCGTGACAACGGATCTCGATATCCACATCCAGTCCGATATTACGGTCGACCACGCGGAACGGGATCGGGCTGGCTGTGCCGTACTTGTTGCCGGCGATCTCTTTGGTGTTGAAGAAATACACGCGCTGATCCTTGCCGGTATCTCCGCCGAAGGTAAAGCGTCTGCCGATTGCCTTGAAGGAATCGAGGATACCCTTGCCAAGCCCGCCGTAGAAAATGCTCGGCTCGGTGGAAGAATCATATACAAATTCGCCCGGCTCCGCACAAAGCTCTGCCACCTTGCCCTGATCGACAATGATCATACACTGCCCTTCATTAACGGCGATCACAGAACCGTTTGTGATAATATTCTCCTCGCCCTTTCTGTTGGAGGAACGGCGGGAGGTTCTCTTCTGACCTTTAGCAACCAGAACATCCGCCGCCAGAGAATCACAGTAAATATATTCTTTCCATTGATCGGCAAGCACACCGCCGGTAGCGCCTGCAATTGCTTTAATCAATCCCATAATAAAACTCCCTTCTTAATTGGAAAATCCGATTTCTTTGTTAAACTCATCCAAGGTCATAATTCCTCGGCTCAGCATCAAAAATTTGTCATTATAACGGTCGACGGTTCTGCAGGAACACTCGATCATATATGCCATAAGCGCATTGGTAATTTCGCTGTCGCGGTAATTGGCAGTCATTCGGAAAAAGATGGCACCGTCCGTAATATCATAATCAAACGACCCGTCTGCCAGACGGTAATTGGCACTGCAAGAGGCAAGCGCACCGAGCAGGCGTTTGTCCTCATCAAAATTCAGAGGAAGCAGCGAATAGAGAACGATCGTTTGCTTTCCCTCATTCACTGTCATACGAAAACTCATCGGAATATCATTTCCCTGCGCCGCAAAACGGATCTGCATATTAGCAAGCTCTTCATACGACCAACCCATATCCTTGATCGTATTGATCAGCATTTTATAGACCTCGCGCGCCGAAATCTTGGTTGAATCATTCATTGCCATACCCTCCTCAGCTATCAATAAAGTCACTCAGCTCTTTGAGTGTTAATTTGCCAAGCGCAAACAAAAGAAGCTTATCGTTATAGCGGTCGATTGTAGAAAAGGACATCATGATCATACGGTCAAAAACATTCTTCGACAGCACCGCGCCGCGATAGTTCGAAGTCATACGAAAACAAATCGCTCCCGTTTTGTAGTGATAGTCAAAGCATCCTTCGCCAAGCGCATAATTCACCCGACTGATCGCCATTGCCATAATTTCACGCTGCTCCTCAGCAACCCGAAACGGCAAGTGCGATAGGATCATCGCGATCTGCTTATCGGTATCACAACTGACATTCAATTCCATCAGCAGATCATCACCGTTGGCTTTGCAATGCAGTGTGTAGTTCTCACGGTTCTTTTCATAATGCCACCGTCTCTCGTCAAGGGCTTCGCAAATGGCATCAAAGGTCTTTTCTGTTCGGAATATAACTTCATTTTTCATAAGGAATCTCCTCCCTCTCATACAGACTGCCGCCACAACGGCATCATCATAGACAAAACACTGCCTACTATCGGCATTATAGCATATCCTTTCAAAAAAATCAATACAACATTGTTTGGAACGCAGATTTTTTCTTCCGACAACAAAAATACAAACCCGAGCCTCATAAGAGGTCGGGTTTGTCAGAAATGATACTAAAATTGGTATGTCTTATTACCGAGCAAGAAAACAAGCATCTGCATACAGAATATGGTCGCAAATACGGTTTACTCCGCAATCGTTTTCGATTACAAGATACGAGGATCCCTCGGGAATCTCAATATCAAAGGTTGTTGTGCAGTCCTTCCACGTGCCGTTCTGCGTGTTTTTCAGAATGCAGTCGGTCGATCCCCAAAGAACACCGTCTATCCAGATCTTCACCGTGTTTTGCTGATCATAGGAATAGCCATCCTTAGACATTTCGTGATCAAGACCAATGACCGCGTGAAACACGGTTGCGTTTTCGGGGATGGCTACATACAGTATTCCAACCTCATCGGTCGTCGGTTCAAACCCAAGTCCGTGCTCGTAAGCACTGTGCGAATCCGAAAACTTCATTTCGTGACTGCCACTGGGGCAAGACCCCTTTTTAACCGTTGAACCTTCATTAACGGTATACGCCATTTCGTCAAGATAGTAAATATCCGAAAGGCGGTCTTCTTCCTCTTCGTCCTTGATCTGCTTGGTTTTCATAAGAAAACGGTAACTGATCACAAACGCTTTGGCTTCTTCGGAAAGCCCTTCATATAACGAACACGCCAAGGTCAGATCGCTCGCATTGATCGCATCCAGTGCCGTAAGGATCTCCTTGGGCGTCTCGTGATCGACAACTGTAACCAAAAGCTCGGCAAATTCTCCCGTCACGGGATGATACGCCTTCACCAGAGCCGTTCCTGCCTTTTCAGCTGACAATACACAGCCCGACAACTTGATCACATTGCGCGAGGTTTCGCCGCAATTTACAAAAACAAGATTGTCTTCAGATGTATATTGTTCCGCAAGGTTGATTTTCTCTCCTATCTTTACCGTTACACCGAAGGCTTTGGAGGAAAGGGGTGTTTTTTCACACACAGAAAGACAGTCAAGAATGACATCATAGCCTGCCGACGCTTTTTTCTGACCCACCGTCAGAATACGCAAGTGGTCGCTCTCCCCTTTTACACGCACTGTCAGCGTTACCGTATCCCGCTTATCCGTTGCCGCGTACAGATCATATGCCTCAACGATAGCAACATCGTCGTGAAGAATTGCTATCACCGGTGACGACGCAGTTTTGATCCATGCCAATGTGATTGCATAAACACCCTCCGGCAAGCCCAACGGAATATCGGTATACGCACCGAGTCCGTTTGAGTCAAGGCGAATTGCTCGCTCAGAAGATGCCAAACCGTTTGCAAGCACATCTCCCCATTCGGGATGCGCCTCACCCTCCATCGTTTTGCTCTTGTCTTCCATCCGCGTATATGTAATACAGTCTATGCGAAGAGACAACACATTTGCCGTATTACCTGCGCCCTTGCCGACACAGACAATCGCGATCTCATTCTCACCGGCTTCCAGCGAAACCGTACAGGATAAACGGTATATCGTATTCAGCGTTACATTCGCGGAAAAATCGACAGTATCACTGACAAGTACGCCCTTATGCGCAATTGCCGCCTTTGCTT
>JAFTKF010000134.1 GCA_017453405.1 Clostridia bacterium | reverse complement strand
TTAAAATATTAGGCTGAAAAATCCAATGAATGATATCCAGCAAAAAATATACCAGCAATGCTGTAAATAATAGGATGAACGTTGACCAAAACCAATCATCCTCTTTATGGATGATGAAAACCGTGTCAAAAACCGCCCCGAGAATCAGGGCAACAATTTCCATTATTTTATCAATATGAAACGGGTATTGTGATTAATCGAACCCAAAAACTGGAATACACATCCATCGAGCGCGTTTATTTTAAAAAATATATAGATAAAAAAGGTCGGGATACATACAGCGGAATCATCTATATACAACTGAAGTGCGGTAAAGCATATAAGATAAGAAATGCGTTTAATCCTTTGGAAGTAGTAGGTGTTATTTCTCGCATGAAGCAACAGAAAAAGTTCAGATAGCTCTCGTGTATTGTCTTCAGTCAATATCAATAGACGGATGTGATCCGGATGATAGAATGAAAGTATTTTAAATAAACCGTGAAAGGAAACGGCTATGGATCAAAGGGTTTATGTTGCTCACATCACCGAGGACGGACGCTGTCAGACGGTGAAGGAGCACTTGGAAGGCACATCTGTCCGATGTGCCGCCTTCGCCGGAGCGTTCGGTGCGGAGGATGCGGGAAGACTTGCGGGGCTTCTACACGACATCGGAAAATATTCCGAAGGATTTCAAAAACGAATCCTCCATAACGGCAGTATCGTAGATCACGCCTCGGCGGGTGCGATCGAATGCTACAAGCGCCACCCATACGCGGCAATGTGTGTAATGGGTCATCACGGTGGGCTTCCCGATTTAGGGGTTTTTGACGATACAGCCGACGCTCCCACATTTTACGGACGCTATAAGCGGTATTCCTCGACCCAAGCGTATCGGTATGATGCGTATCAAAACGAGATTACCTTGCCGGAGGCAAAGATACCTGACTTGCGGAGCTTGGTGGATGCATCCTTTTATACCCGTATGCTGTACTCCTGTTTGGTGGATGCGGATTTTCTGGACACTGCTTCGTTTATGGGGGCAGAGCGCGAGGGTGTCTGTGCAGACTGGGAAGTACTGAATGCGAGGCTGGATGCGTATATCAAGGGGTGGTATCCACCGCAAGGCGCATTGAACCGTGCCCGTTGTGCGATACTTGACACCTGCCTTTCCGTCGGGGAGACAAATGCAAGGTCGCTTTATACGCTTACAGTTCCTACAGGCGGCGGAAAAACCGTAGCCTCTCTGGCGTTTGCTTTGAGACACGCAAAAGCCCAAGGGAAGGAGCGGATCATTTATGTCATTCCGTACACCTCGATCATCGAGCAAACGGCAGAGGTGTTTCGCAACATATTGGGAAGCGATGCGGTTCTGGAGCACCATAATGGTATGACATTTGATGAAGATCACGAATTGACCGAGAGGCAAAAACGCCTGAAGTATGCTTCAGAAAACTGGGATATGCCGATCATTGTGACGACAGCGGTACAGTTTTTTGAATCGCTTTACAGTAACCGTCCTTCCCGTTGCCGCAAGCTTCACAATATTGCGAACAGTGTTGTGATCTTTGACGAGGCGCAGATGCTGCCGCTTGTCTATCTTCGTCCGTGTGCGTATGCCATCGCGGAGTTGACAAGAGCTTATCGCGTAACGGCGGTTTTGTGTACTGCCACGCAACCTGCACTTGCTCCGATTTTTGCTCACTTCTTACAAAAAGATGCCTCCCGAGTATTTTATGAGATCTGTCCTGAGGATCTGAAACGGGACGATATGTTCCGACGCGTTACCTTCCACAAGACGGGCAAGCTTTCTCTTGAAGCGCTTGCCGCGCACCTGAATGCGCAAAAGCAGGTTCTTTGTATTGTCAATACCCGTGCCGCCGCGCAGGAAGTGTATGCGTTACTGGAGGAAGAGGGGCGGTTTCATCTGTCAACTTTGATGCATCCCGATGCGCGGCAGAAGCAACTTGCGCGGATTCGAGAACGGTTACAGCAAGGGCTTCGTTGCCGTGTGGTTTCCACTTCGCTGATCGAGGCGGGTGTGGATGTGGACTTTCCTACGGTTTTTCGTGAGCTTGCCGGGCTTGATTCGGTTTTGCAAGCGGCGGGGCGCTGTAATCGGGAAGGGAAATGTCCACGCGAGGAAAGCTGTGTTTATGTCTTTTCGTCAGAATGGAAAACGCCGCCCTCGCTGGAGGTTGCTGTCGGTGTGTGCCGATCGGTGCTGGAGCGCGGCGAGGATCTGATGTGCGAAGATGTGATTCGTCGCTATTTTGAAGCGTATCTCTTCTTTAAGGGAGAAGAAGCGCAGGACAGTTATCGGATTTTAAAGAGGCTAGTCAAATCCACACTGCCTTTTGCCGAGGTGGCACGCGATTTTCATCTGATCGATTCCTGTGCGGTAACGGTGTACATTCCAACGGCGGAGTCATATTCGCTGATCGATCAATACCGAAACGGTTGTATTACGCGTTCGTTGATGCGCAAGCTGGGACGCTTTGGTGTGACGGTTTATCCGAACGATCTGAAAAAACTGTTGGATGCAGGGGATGTGGAGGTCTTGCCCGGCGATGTCTATGTGCTTGTGAATGAGAATTTGTACAGTGAAGATAGGGGTCTCAGCATCCAAATAGACCAAGGAAAGGCAATCTTTATATAGCTGAAAGAGAGGGGCAGTACAACCGAACTGCTCCTCTTTTTTAGTGGCGTGTGGCAAAGCCACGTACGAAAAGATGCACAGATTGAATGTCGGATATTTGTAAAATGTGCCGAATTTTATCTCACAATAGCGAAAAAGCAAAAGTGTTGTTTCAAAAATAAGAAATATATGCTATAATACAGTTATCACCAAGAAAGGAGTGATACTATGTCCATACGTTTAGAGGTCTGGGGTGACTATGCGCTGTTCACCCGCCCTGAAATGAAGACCGAGCGTGTCAGCTATGATGTGATGACCCCCTCGGCCGCACGCGGAATTCTGGAAGCGATCTTCTGGCATCCGGGGCTTGTCTACCGCATAGACCGTATTCACGTGTGCGCCCCGATCCGATTTACCAATATTCGGCGCAATGAGATGAAATCGAAAGTCAGTGCCAGAAATGCACGAACGGTTATGGAAGAGGGAAAGCGAGAGCTTTATTTGGCATCTTCCGAGGATATTCAGCAACGTGCGTCGATGCTTCTCAGAGATGTTCATTATGTGATTGAAGCACATTTTGAAATGACCGATCAGGCGTCACCAAGTGATAATCCCGGAAAATTTTGTGATATCATTCGCCGACGCTTGCAAAAAGGTATGTTTTACCATCAGCCGTATTTCGGAACGAGAGAGTTTCCGGTTTTCTTCGCTCCTTGCGAAACAATTCCACCGTGCCCTGACGAGCTGAGAGGAAAACGTGAGCTTGGGTATATGTTGTGGGATATGGATTATACCAACAAAGAAGATATTCATACTCTGTTTTTCCGTGCGACGCTTCATAACGGTGTTTTGCGTGTTCCGAGCCGTCATTCAGGGGAGGTGATCAGATGATTCTGCAGTCACTGGTTGCCTTTTATGAAGCGATGGCATCGCAGGGCGAAATGCCTCCGGTTGGTTATATGAAGGTGCCGGTATCTTATATGCTTTGCATTGATCGTAAGGGGAATCTTGTCAATGTGATTCATACGACTTATACCGTTGATGTCGGCAAAAAGACGGTTGAGAAACCTGTTCCTCGGGTCTGCCCCGCACAGGTATCGCGTTCTTCAGGCGTGGTACCCAATTTTCTTTGTGATCATTCAGGATATCTCTTGGGTGTCAGCGCCAAAGGAACGCCGAAGCGTAATCAAGAATGCTTTGCTGCTTGCCGAATGCTTCACCATACGATTCTTGACAGCGTGAATTCCGAAGCAGCAAAGGCGGTGCTGGCATTTTTGGATCATTGGGATCCCGATGCGATCAAAACGCATCCTGTTCTAAAGGATTTTTTGGATGCAGTGATTGCCGAAGTGAATCTTTTGTTCTGTTTCGAAGGGAAACCGGTTTCAGAGGATCAAGCCATTCGGGAAGCGTGGGATCGGTACTATAACGAAAAAAGCGAGAATCAAGGCTATTGCCTGATTACCGGTACATACGGTACAGTAGAGCGAACACACCCCTTGATTCGCGGTGTTGTCGGTGCGCAATCTTCGGGTGCTGCACTTGTATCCTTCAATGCTCCGGCATTTTCTTCTTATGGGAAAGAGCAGAACTTAAATGCACCGATTGGCAAATACGCTACGTTTGCTTATACAACGGCGCTTAATTATCTGATCAGAGATCCTGATCGCCATAAGCGCATTGGTGATATCACGCTTTTATTCTGGATGGACGGACAAACTTCGGCAGCGGAAGAGCTTGTCAGCTTTGCGTTTTTTCATACACCTTCTGCCAAGTACACCGAGGATGAGCTGTGGGATAAAATTCAACAGTTATTACAAGGGGTATCGGTAGAATTTGACGGAAGTCGTTTGGACCCTGATAAGCCGTTTTACATTCTGGGACTGTCACCCAATGCCGCGAGGCTTTCGGTTCGCTTTTTCTTCTGTAATACATTTGGTTCGCTTTTGAGGAATATTCTGAGGCATCAAGAACGCCTTGCCATCGTCAGTGATCGGGATCATCATTTTGAATCTCTTCCGATCTGGAAGCAGCTCGACGAGACTGTGAATCAAAAATCCCAAGACAAAGCCCCCGATCCTCATATGGCGGGCGATGTTTTGCGATCGGTACTGACCGATACACCGTATCCTGCAACCATGTTGAATGCCGTCATTTTACGGATTCGTGCCGAACGCAAGATTACGCGTTGCCGTGCCGCCATGATCAAAGCTTATTATTTAAAAAATACGCACCCCGAGGTGCCTGAGGAGGTATTGACGATGTCCTTGAATTCAAATTCCTGCTACGTTCCGTATTGTCTCGGACGCCTGTTTGCTGTGTTGGAAAAATTACAGAAAGATGCAAACGGAGCTACCACGGTAAAGGATCATTATTTTGTATCTGCCGCCGCAACGCCCGCGTCGATTTTTGCGGTTTTACTCCGTTTGTCTAAAAGTCATATCAAAAAAATACATTCTGATCGGGAGTGGCTTGCTGCTTATTATGACAAACAGATTCGAGAGCTTATGGATAAGTTTGGAGAGGCACTCCCTGCACGGCTGACATTGGCAGAGCAGGGATCGTTCCAGCTGGGTTATTATCATCAAAATGTCGCTTTATATCAAAAAAAGGAGGATCAGAACAATGTCTGATATCATTAAAAATCGCTATGAATTTGTTATTCTGTTCGATGTGGAGAACGGAAATCCCAACGGTGACCCCGATGCGGGGAATATGCCTCGTATCGATCCTGAAACGGGTTTGGGTATTGTGACCGATGTTTGCCTGAAGCGTAAAATTCGCAATTATGTAGAAACACTGAAAGAAAACGAGCCGGGCTATCGGATCTATATCAAAGAAAATGCGCCACTCAATACCAGTGATAAAGAAGCATATCTTGGATTGGGCATTGATGCAAAAAAGGTCAAGGACGCCAAGAAAAACGATCCCTCTTTGGATATCAAGGTGCGGGACTTTATGTGCAAGAATTTTTATGATATCCGTACGTTTGGCGCGGTTATGACAACTTTTATGAAAGATGCTTTGAATTGCGGTCAGGTTCGCGGTCCTGTTCAGCTGGGTTTTGCTCGCAGTGTAGAACCGATCACACAGCAGGAAGTGACGATCACACGTGTTGCCATTACGACCGAAGAAGATGCTGCAAAGAAAACTACCGAAATGGGACGCAAATACATCGTGCCGTATGGACTTTACCGTTGTGAAGGCTTTGTTTCTGCCAATCTTGCCAGAAAGACGACGGGATTTTCGGAAGATGACCTTGCGCTCCTTTGGCAAGCAATCATCAATATGTTTGAACTGGATCGTTCTGCCGCGCGAGGCAAGATGGCGGTGCGGGAACTGATCGTTTTCAAGCACGACAGCGAGCTTGGATGTGCGCCTGCACACAAGCTGTTTGATCTGGTGAAGGTCAGCCGCAGGGATACAAACGGAATGCCTGCCCGCTCCTATGACGATTATGCTGTCAGTATAGACGAAACGGCTTTGCCGAACGGTGTGAGTTGCACCCGGATGATCTGATATGGAATACCGTGAAGAGGATTGGCTTATGCTTTCGGGACTTCAGCATTTTGTTTTTTGCCGTCGGCAATGGGCGCTGATTCACGTTGAGCAGGTTTGGGCAGAAAATCTGAGAACGGTAGAAGGCAGCCTTCTGCATCAGAAGGCGCACGACAGCCTTGACCGTGAGAGTCGGGGAGATCTGTTTATTTTGCGCGGTGTGAGTATTCAGTCGCGCGAGCTTGGCGTAGCGGGGCAGTGTGATGTACTGGAGTTTCATCGGTGTTCGGACGGTATTACCTTGAAAAACAAAGAGGGTCTTTGGCAACCTTATCCGGTGGAGTATAAACGCGGTGTTCCCAAAGAAAACGATGCGGACAGACTGCAGCTTTGTGCACAAGCGATGTGTCTTGAAGAAATGTTATCCTGTGATATTGCGAACGGTGCGCTGTTCTATGGCGAGATCCGCCGTAGGGAAGAGGTGGTGTTTACTCACGCGCTGCGGCAAAAGGTGCGGGGATGTCTTGAAGAAATGCACGATTACTTTCAGCGGGGATATACCCCGAGAGTGAAGCCCTTTAAAGGCTGCTCTGCCTGTTCACTGTCGGAATTATGCGTCCCGAAAATGCTACGGCAAAAACGGGTGGAGGACTATGTCAATGAGGCACTTTCTGAGAGCTTGGGTTTGATGCATACGCAGGAGGACAATGAATGAAACAGCTACAGAATACGCTGTTCGTTACCAGCGAAGATATCTATTTGACCTTAGATGGGGAAAATGTGGTGGCACGGCGTCAAGAAGAAACGGTTGCACGGTATCCGCTTCATACTCTGCAGGGAATCGTTACCTTTTCGTATGCAGGGGCATCCCCTGCTTTGATGGGTGCTTGTGCCACAAGAAATATCGCACTTGCGTTTTGCACACCGCGGGGGCGCTTTTTGGCGCGGATCAGTGGCGAAAATAACGGAAATGTCCTTTTGCGCCGTCAGCAATACCGTGTGGCAGATGACGATGAATCCTCTTGCCATATCGCACGCAATATGATTTTCGGAAAACTATATAATGCCGCGCACAGCATCAGTCGTACTTGTCGTGATCATGCTTTACGTGTGAATGTTGACGAATTGCGTATGGCAGAAGAAGCGCTGAAACGCTTATATCCGCAGGTGCGCACGTGCAAGGATGCCGAAACACTTCGAGGGCTGGAAGGTGTTGGTGCAGCGGCTTATTTCGGCGCGATGGATCAGATGATTCTCGGAGACAAAAAGACATTTGCTTTTAAACAAAGAAGTCGAAGACCGCCGCTTGATCCGATCAATGCGATGCTGTCCTTTGCCTATAGCCTTTTGACGAATGATTGCGCGGCTGCTTTGGAAAGCGTGGGTTTGGATGCATATGTGGGATTTTTGCATACGGATAGACCCGGCAGAAGTTCGTTAGCACTGGATCTTATGGAGGAATTGCGTCCTTGTATGGCAGACCGTTTTGTTCTGACGCTGATCAATAACAGAATGATTCATACAAAGGATTTTGACCGTCAGGAATCCGGTGCGGTTTTCTTGAATGATGCCGGCAGAAAAACCTTTTTGAAGCATTGGCAGGAGAGAAAAAAGGATACGGTAACGCACCCGTATCTGAATGAAAAACTGTCATGGGGAATGATTCCCTACAGTCAGGCGCTTTTGCTTGCGCGCTATCTGCGCGGAGATCTGGATGAATATCCGCCCTTTTTGTGGAAGTGAGGTGTCGAGGATGTTAGTGCTCATTACCTATGATGTCAATACCGAAACAGCACAAGGAAAGAAGCGGTTGCGCCAAATTGCCAAGCAATGTGTGAATTACGGACAGCGTGTGCAGAATTCGGTCTTTGAATGCAAGCTGGATGCGGCGCAGTGTAAGCTTTTACAAGCAAAGCTGATTTCGTTGATGAATGAGGAAACCGATAGCCTGCGCTTTTATTATTTGGGCAACAAGTATGAGAACAAGATCGAGCATTTCGGATGTAAAACGACATATATGCCGGATGATCCGCTGATTCTCTGATCCCCCATACCCTATGTGCGAAGTCGAAGCACACACCAAATGTCTGCCGGGTTCGCACTCAAAAACGATGTGATTTCGATGTATGCATTTCGCTAAATAAAGATATGTACGATCGAATGAACAATAAAACGTGCTAAATGCACAAAACGAAAGTGTATAATTTGTACACTTTTGCTGTCGCCCCCCGCGCGGGGGCGTGGATTGAAATGGTTTGAAGGCGAGGGCGAG
>JAFTKF010000010.1 GCA_017453405.1 Clostridia bacterium | reverse complement strand
TGTTCCCGTGATCTCGTTATTCCACTGACCGCGTACATACGAGATCACCATATGATGAAGCGAGATATCCTCTGCCATATTGATGCTGACGATCTTGCCGAGTGTCCCGTCCTTCAACACCTGTCGGATACCGAGATAAAAGGCGGAATACCGCAGAACGTGACAAATAAAAATACGGCTGTTATTTTCACTTGCCGTCACGTAAAGCTCGGCAAGCTCCCCTGCGTTCGTCGCAAAGGGCTTTTCGAGAAGCATATCGTAACCAAGCTTCAGAAGCGGGATCGAGGTGGGCACGTGTTCGGAATCGATCGTTCCGTTAATGATCGCATCGGCGATCTTGCCCTCTTTGACAAGCGCATCCACCGAATGAAAGACGCGCTCCTTGGGAACGCCGTAACGCTTGGCGGCGTAGCTCGCCTTCTCGGGGTCGATGTCAACAACGCCGACGATCTTCAGAATATCGGGATGTGAAAGTGAAACATCGCCATAAATCAAGGAGCGGTGTCCCGCGCCGACAATAACGGCAGTAATCGGGTTCGTTGCCATCGCCATCCTCCTTTTGAACAAAAATCCTTTTCTATTATAGCAAAAGGTAGAAAAAAGTCAATGATTTTTGTAAAAAACTACCGAAAAAGTTGAGGATTGAGCAAAATTGTTCACGTGGCGTTCACATATTAGGTGTATAATGTCAATAGTTTTTTATTGTGAAAGGATTATTATGGCTAACGATACCAACAAACAGAACTGTACGCCCTGCAAAAAGACCTCAATCGGCGGTCAGGCACTGATGGAAGGCATTATGATGCGCGGTCCTGAAAAGACCGCAATGGCTGTCCGCAATGCCAAGGGCGACATCATTTTGGAAAATGTCAAAACCATTCCCACGACCGCAAAGGTCTATAAGATCCCCTTCGTCCGCGGTATTTTCAATATGGGTGCTTCGCTGGTGCAGGGCTATAAATGCCTGATGCGCTCGGCAGATATCGCCATCGCGGATGCCGAAGAAGCTGACCGTCTGATTGCCGAGCAGAAAAAAGCTCAAAAGAAAGGCAAGACCCTCCCCGAGGCAACCGAGGACACACCCACCGAAGACTCTTCAGAATCCAAGATCGTCAAAAAGGAAGACGCCAAAAACCAAAGCGCCGCTACCGGCGTTGTGATGGTCATCGGTGTCATTCTCGGTCTTGCCCTTGCCATCGGGCTCTTTATCGCGCTTCCCTCTTACCTCTATACCCTGCTGGAAAAGCTGACGGGTATGGAGATCGCCAACCCCTACCTCCAAGGTCTCACCAAAACCGCCTTTGAAGGCGTTTTCAAGATCATTCTTCTGGTCATTTATATGGCGGCTGTTTCGCGTATGAAAGAGATCCGCCGTGTCTTTATGTATCACGGTGCTGAGCACAAGACCATCTTCTGCTACGAGCAGGGACTTGACCTGACGGTTGACAATATCCGTCCGCAGAAGCGCTTCCACCCCCGTTGCGGCACATCCTTCATCATTCTGGTGCTTCTTGTCAGTATGATCATCGGCTTCTTTATCCCCGTATCCCTTGCCACATGGCAGAGAGTGCTCATCAAGATCGCCCTGCTTCCTTTGACGATCGGTGTGGGCTATGAATTGATCAAGCTGGCAGGCAGAAGAGACAACCTCTTCACCCGCATCATCTCAAAACCGGGTGTATGGCTGCAGCACATCACCACCGTCGAGCCGGATGACAGTATGATCGAATGCGCGATCGCCGCCATGAATGAAGTCATCCCCGAAGACAAAACGCAGGATAACTGGTAAGCGCTTACAAACAGTTCATTATCCTTTCGTGTGCTACACCGCCCCATACCGATCGGTATGGGGCGGTTTTACTTCCTAAAAGCAAAAACCCCGACAGTCTTGTCGGGATTTTTGCTGTATACGGTGTTATCGGATATCCACCGTAACTCGCTTGCCGTCGGTATTGGCAACCGCTGTCATCACGGTTCTGATCGCCTTGGCGATCTTGCCGTGCTTGCCGATTACCTTACCCATATCGTCGGGGGCTACCGAAAGCTCAAGAGTCACATTGCTGTCATCTTCATCAACGAGAAGAACAACCACCTCATCGGGCTTGTCAACAAGTGCCTTGGCGATATGCGAAAGAATCAGTTTGTAATCTGCCATCGGTCAGGCCTCACTCGGTGATACCGGTCTTCTTGAGCAAGATCTTAACAGTATCGGTGGGCTGTGCGCCGTTCTTGATCCAGGTCTTTGCCTTGTCAGCATCGATGTTGATCTGAGCAGGCTCGGTCATAGGATTGTAGGTACCGATCTCCTCAATGAATCTACCGTCACGGGGATAACGGGAATCTGCTACTACCACGCGGTAGAAAGGAGCCTTCTTTGCGCCCATTCTTCTGAGTCTGATTTTAACTGCCATTTGTTTTTCCTCCATTAATTGTTATATATTTTTTATTTGGAATCAAAAATTAGATCGGGAAGGGGAAACCGCCGCCGCCCCTTTTGCCCATTTTGCCTGAAGCGATCTGCTTCATCATTTTTTTGGTCTGGTCAAACTGCTTTAACAGCTTGTTGACCGCTTCGACCGATGTGCCGCTGCCGTTCGCAATACGGCGCTTGCGAGAAGCATTGATGATATCGGGGTTCACACGCTCTGCCATCGTCATACTCTTGATGATCGCCTCGGTGTGTGCCATTGCCTTTTCATCGATATTGGCATCCTTCAAAGCATTCGGCTTCATACCGGGAATCATACCGAGGATCTTATCAAGCGAGCCCATCTTTTTGATCTGCCCGAACTGTTCAAGATAGTCGTCAAGGGTAAAGCTTTCCTCGCGCATTTTGCGCTCCAGCTCTGCCGCCTGTTTTTCATCGTATGTCTGCTCTGCCTTCTCGATCAGCGAAAGGACATCGCCCATACCGAGAATACGCGAAGCCATTCTGTCGGGATAGAAAGGCTCGATCTCGTCAAGCTTTTCGCCCATACCGACAAATTTGATCGGCTTGCCTGTGATATACCGTACACTGAGTGCCGCACCGCCGCGGGTATCGCCGTCGAGCTTGGTGAGGATCACACCCGTAATATCCAGCTTTTCGTTAAAGGTCCTGGCAACGTCGACCGCAACCTGACCTGTCATCGCGTCCACGACCAGAAGGATCTCGGTGGGATTCACTGCTTTCTTGATGTCGTAAAGCTCATCCATCATATCCTCGTCGATCTGCAGTCGACCTGCGGTATCGATGAAGACCACATCGTGTCCGTGCTTTTCGGCGTGCTTCACGCCTTCCTTGGCGATCTTGACGGGACTTGTTTTATCGCCCATCGTAAAGACAGGAACGCCCAGCTTTTCGCCCACAACCTGAAGCTGTGTAATAGCGGCAGGACGGTAGATGTCGCAAGCGACCAGCAAGGGACGTTTGCCCTGCTTTTTCAGAAGCCCTGCAAGCTTACCCGCGTGTGTCGTTTTACCGGCACCCTGAAGACCTGCCATAATAATGACCGTCGGGGGCTTCGGCGCAATGGTGAGCTTCGATACCTCGCCGCCCATGATCGCGCAAAGCTCTTCGTTGACGATCTTAATGATCTGCTGTGCGGGCATCAGGCTTTCGAGAACCTCAGAGCCCACCGCACGGTCGGTCACCGTCTTGACAAAAGACTTGACCACCATAAAGTTAACATCGGCTTCCAGAAGTGCAAGCTTGACCTCGCGCATACCTTCCTTGACATCGGCAGCAGTCAATTTTCCTTTGTTTCTGAACTTCTTGAACGCCTGAGAAAGTTTTTCACTTAAATTTCCGAACATATGGCACCATCCTTTCCTTGATAGGTCTTATGCCCGAAGCGCCTTGAGATCCTTCGTAAGTGCTTCATCACATACGCCAAGCTCACCCAGTCGCGCTTCCAGACGGGCGATCACCGTCTGCCTCTCGCGCCACGCCTTTAAAAAGCCAAGCGACGCTTCGGCATTCTGTAAGATCTCCTCTGCCTTTTTCAGCGAATCGCGCACCCCCTGACGGGTAATGCCGGTATTCGCCGCGATTTCGGTGTGAGAAAGATCGTCATTGTAATAATAGTCGCAAAGCTCACGTTGCCGCTCGGTAAGAAGACCGCCGTAAAAATCGAACAAAAGCGTCATTTCACGCATCTCGTTTGCTTTCACTGTGCTTCCTCCCCCGTACTGCTGACAAGTGTTTTGCTTTCGCGCAAGCATTTTACTTGCACGCAAGCGATTTGCTTTACAAGTATAGCATAAAGTTTCTTGCTTGTCAAGTATTTTTCACAAAAAAACCATCAAATTTCTGTGATATTTCCCCAAAAATCAGGCAAATAAACAGCCCACAACATCGACCTCGTCATAGCTTCTGACATACAGATCGGCAAGGGCTTTTAATTCCTCTTGTCTTGTATCCATCGAATCGTCATAGATCCCAACCAGAAAATACCCGTCATTCTTGGCGGTGTGCGCGGCATATAAGGCATCCTCAAATACCGCAATGCGGGATTTCGCGACGCCGAGCGCTTCTTCTGCCTTGTGATAGATCAAAGGCTCACTCTTCCCCACCCCGACCTCGGTGCAGGTGAAAATGGCTGTTAAGTACTTCCGAATTCCCAGCCGTTCGATGCAAGGCTCAATGAGATAGCGATCGGTCGCAGTCGCGGCACACATCACCACACCGCGTGCGTGAAGCGCTTCCAGCATTGCCATCACGCCGCTTTTGGGCTGAATGGTGTGATAATACGCCTCCTCCAGCTTACTGTTGACATCGTCAGCGATCTCCTCCACCGTCTTCTGAATGCCATAGCGCTTGCAGAAATACGCCGCCGCATCCTGAATCGACGCTTCCTTCATAATCTCGTCGGTGTCGGCATCGGGCGTGATCCCAAGGCTTTTCAGATATTCCGATGCCACCGAATTCCAGATGTGCATCGATTCCAGCAGTGTGCCGTCCAGATCAAAAATAACGCCTTCTATCATTGACTCTTGCTCCTTTTCTTTGTCGGCAGGGGGGCTTTTGTTGCATCCCACATCACAAGAACCTCGCCTTCGTGAAGGGTGACCTCTGCCGCTTCTTTGATAAAATGATTGCTCACCCCAAGGGCAACTGCCTTTGTAAGACTTCCCCGTGTCAAGCTGTATTGAAGACCCGTCAGGGTCACGGTTGCTTCCTCACTCAGAGAAAACAGCGAAAGAATACCCTCAGAGAGCACGGGAAATTGCAAGCATTCGGGTGCAGTTATGACCGTGATCACACACTCCCGCCCGACAAGATATGCCGAAACACCCCGACGTGCCAACGACAGAAGTACACTGATATTGGCAAACGTGTGATCCAATCTACCGCCCATACCGCCAAACAGAATGACTTCGTCCGCACCGAGAGCAAGCGCCTCCCTGACGGCAAGCGCCATATCGGTGTCGTCCTTTTCTACGGGATACCGCTTGACGGGTATGCTGTCGGGAATATCACCAAGCGAATCAAAATCACCGATCGCAAGCGAAACCGTAAGTCCCGCAGAACAAGCGTGGGCATAGCCCCCATCAGCGGCAATGACCACAGCACCTTCACAAAGGTCGCGCCGCTCGCCGTGATAGTCCCCCGCGCCAAAGATACAAACCCTTCTGATACTTTGCTTCATCCTACGCCACCCCTTTTTGTTTTTTCCTCCGGCAATTCCTTCTCACTATAACACAGTTTTTCAAAAAAAGCAAGTCCCTTACCCGAAAAGAAAAGAAGCCGATTTGGTAAAAATTGCCCTTTTGGCGCAAAAATCGACAATTGACACGATCCATAGCTTGTGTTATACTATAAATAATACAAAACGCGCTAAGCGTTTCAGAAAGGATATGACACTTATGAGAAAATTAACAGCTGTTTGTTTGGCAATTGCTATGCTGCTCACCTTCGGCATGCTCTTTTCGGTCAGTGCCGCTGAACCCGAGACATCAAGCGATCTTTCCTGCGGCGAGAATGCCTTTGGCGCGTATCTGACGGTGCGTGAAAATGCCGAGAATCACGATATGAGAGTTTTGCTCGTTGCCAAGGAAGCCACCCTTGCCACCTTGACCGGACTCACCTTCACCGCCGCCTTTACCACAGAAGACAGCGAAAAATCAGTTACCGAAGTCATTGACAGTGATTATGTCTTCTTCCGCTCGGTTACTGCCGCAGGCGTGACCTACCACGCCAAGGAAGGGTATGTCTTCTTCGGCATTGTCATCACGGACATCGGCTACAGCGTATGGAGCAAGGTTTCTGTCAAGATCAAGAGCAACGAAACCGAGGCAAGTTTCTCCCTTAACTATGCCGACGCCATTCGCAAGGACACCGAAAATCTGCTTAATATGAAGGCAGAGGAGCTTTACCCTGTCGAGACCTCCGCGTATGAAGTCGCCCCCTTGTCGATGTACCACTACTACGATGCCACCAAATACACCAATATGGAAATTCACGAGCTTCGCGTTCCCGTCAGCGGCTGTGAGGTCGGTGACACCCTGACGGTCACTGTCAGCCGTTGGGCACAGTATCAGAATTACCAGATCGGTGATGTGCACGGTGTAGACAACATCACCTACACGTTGGTCGCCACCGAGGCTTGCGATCGCGGCTTTGTAACCTTCAGCGATCTTTCCATCTCGCTTCCCTACGGCTATTCTTTCTTTATCGGCTCAGCAACCGATACGGTGGAGCTTCTTTTCCTCCCCACATCGGTCCCGAATGTTGATCCCACCTATATGATCCAGCATCTGAGCTATATTCCGATTGAGATCTACGGCTACTCCTACGACAGCTATTTCAGCGAGGTTCTGACAGGAGCAAGTTCTCTCTATAATCTCTCGGTTGCGCCCTTTGTTTTTATGAACCCCGATCTTTTCTCGAAC
>JAFTKF010000133.1 GCA_017453405.1 Clostridia bacterium | reverse complement strand
TTGGTGCGGGCGACAGGACTCGAACCTGCACGGTTGCCCACTGGTTCCTAAGACCAGCGTGTCTGCCATTCCACCACGCCCGCGTATGACCGCCGATCCTTTGGGGATGGCGGTATGGGTTATATGGTCAATCAGCTATTTGCCTTGGCGTAATCTTCCCAGAGCATATCGACCGTCTTGCCGGTGAAATCGATCCAGATGCTGGGCTTATACGTACCCTTTTTCAGAGAATCGTTGAGCTTCCAAGGGAGCTTGGGATCGACATTATCTTCAAGCCAGCAGAGGAAGGCTGCCGTGACACGGTATGCCTGTCTGTAGTGATGCTTGGGATTGTACTTGGGGAGTGCCCATCCGGCTTCCTTGTTGTAGATGCCGAACTTTTCTCTGCCCCAGTCGGCAAGACCCTCGGTCAGCCATCCGGGACGGAAATTCTTATAATTCTGTGCTACGTGTACCCATTCGTGAGTCAGGCTGTCGGCATCAAGCTTATTGGCTTCATAATACTTGGTCGACATGATCACCTTTGCGGTTTCGGTATAAGTAGCGGCAACACCGTCATAATCGGGCATCGGAACAATTGAAGTTTCTCTCAATTCCCCGTAGTTAAAGAAATCACAAATTGCCTGATAATTCTTGTTGAAGCAATCAATGATCATTTCTTCAAGGTGCTTATCGATCAGCCCTTCGCTGTTGTCAAATGTCAAATACTTGTCAGAAAGCTTGGTCATAATGATAATCTCCGTTTCATTTTGTGGTTATGACTTGATTTTATGATCACTTTCGGCATACATTTGCCAAAGTTCATCAACAGTTTTGCCCGTAATCTTCACAAACAGCTTTGCGGTATAGGCTTCGCATTTGAGACCTTCGTTCAACTGTTCAAGGAAGGTGGGATCCACATTTTCGTTGCACCACACGAAAAAACGTGCCGTCACGCGGTAGGAATCGATATACGATTGGTTCGACGAAAAGGCGGGAAGATCAAACGGTGCGGGTTCGTAAATATAGCGGCTGAAGTCAGCAACGCCTTCGGTGAGCCACGAGCCGCCATTGGCATTCGGGGTAGCACCGTATTTGGAATCGCGATAGACCTGCATCGCGTGTGTCAGTTCGTGCGACAGTGCGCTGAAATCGCTTGAGAAAAACTTGGGATTCATCGCAATATACTTTTCATTCGCATTTCTGCCGCCCATCTGATAGGCAACGCTCTCGGTTTCGGTATCGATACCGTACACAATGTCAAACATCACGCCGTAATTGAACTTCTCGGCGAGGATCGGATAAATGCGGTTGAAATTCTGATCGATGCGATTGAGCTGATACGTATTGAAAGTGTCGGTAACTTCACGGTTCAGGGTCAGAAATTTTGCGGTCAGATCTTCATAGGTGGGTGCCTTGCCCGTGGATTCTTCCTTGATCACAAGGTCCTCGGGTGTCACCTCAAAAGGAACAGTCGCGGTCAGCTTCGGCGCTTCCTCTTCCGCAAACACCGTAAAGGATATCACCGCCGCTGTCAGAACCAACAATACCGAAAGAATGACAATCATCTTTTTCATATCGCTCACCTCACAGCAGTACTTCGTGACCAAGTCTTGCCGATTCGTAAATACCGTCAAGGATCTTCATCAGTGTCACGCCGTCTTCAGCAGGCGCAATGCACGCGGCTCTGCCCTCGATGCAGTCAATATAGTGATCGATCTCATTTTCAAAAAGGCCGTCAAACGAAAGCGCTGTTTGAATATTGGCAAGGGACATATTGGTCATATACCCATTCATTTCGCCGTAGAGTTCAAGCTCGGGATCCAGCTTTGCGCCGCCCTTCGTGCCGAACAGTTCGATCTTGCCCTCGTCCTTTTTCAGATTCAGCGAGAATGCCGCTTCCACCGAAAGCACAGCACCGTTATCAAAACGGATCATCGCAGACGCAAGGTCTTCGACATTGCAAATGTCAGCCTCCCCTGCCCCCGCCGAGCGATAGCCCTTATCGGATTTGATATCAGGTCTGTTATGTAATTTTGTAAAGGTAGCACCGTAAACTGAGATCGGCTTCGGGTTGCCGAAAATGAAACGCACAAGGTCGATCACGTGAACGCCGAGGTCAATGAGCGGACCGCCGCCCGAACGCGATCGGTCACCGAACCAACCGCCGGGATTGCCGTTGCGTCTCAGATAGGTCGCCTTGGCATAATAAAGCTCGCCAAAATAATCGGAATCCACAAATTCGCGAACGATCTTCGCGTCATTGCCGTGACGGCGCACAAAACCGATCATCAGAAGCTTGCCGCATTCTTTGGCAGTCGCAAGCATTTCGTTTGCCTCCTGCGCATTCATCGCCATCGGCTTTTCACAGAGAACGTGCTTGCCCGCCTTCAAAGCGGCGATCGTGCAGGGTGCGTGCGCGGAATTCCACGTACAAACGCTGACCGCATCGATTTCGGGAACATTTGAAAACATTTCATTAAGATCGGTAAAGCATTTGTCAACGCCCCACTTCTTGCCCATATACTGAAGGCGATCGGGATTAATATCACAAAATGCTACGACCTTGACATTTTTATTTTTGGAATACGCCAGAAGATGGGTCTCGGCAATATTACCGACACCAATGATTGCAACATTGACCATACCGTTTCTCCTTATGCTGATATAAGACTTTTTAAGAACGCGACCGCATCGCCGATATCCTTGGCGGGATCGTCACCGCATTCGCGCTCAATGGTGAGAAATCCGCGGTAACCGATTTCGTCCAATGCCTTCAGATAGTTTGGGAAATCCACGTGTCCTTTGCCGAGCGGAAGCTCCTGATACGCCGAGCCGAGATGCGCGAGCGCATCGTCAACCACGTGATAGATCATTTCAGGATCTTTATCAAAGATCTTAATGCCATCCTTGGCGTGTGTGTGTACGATATAATCCTTCAGTGTGTAGACCGCCTTCACGGGATCATCGCCCGTGACCATAACGAAGTTGGCAGGATCAAGATTGACTGCCACACCGCGCGAGCCGAGAGAATCAAGAAAACGCTTCAGAACATCTGCGGTTTCAGGTCCGGTTTCAATGGCGAAATGTGCCTCTAAGGAATCGGCATATCCGGCAAGCGTGTGGCACGCCTCCTGCATAATGCGATATCTCGGATGCGAGGGGTCTTGCGGAATCACGCCGATATGCGTGGTCACGACATCCGTACCAAGCTCCTTGGCAAGATACAGAATACGTTTTGACTTCTCAATCAGCTGAGGATTCTTTTCAGGATCGGTAAACCCAAAACCAAGATCGCCGCACAAGGCAGAAAAAACAAGTCCCTCCGAGCGCATTGCCGAAAGAATCTCCTGCTTTCTTGATGCCGTCATATTCTCGGGCGAATTCTCGCCGCTGGTCGAATACATCTGAAGACCAACCGCACCCAGTGCCGCCGCCTTTTTGATTGCCGTCATCGTATCCACACGGAAGGAATCCAGCATCGCACCGATCGGAAATTGATACATACCGTTTACCCATCCTTTTCAAAAGATTGAGACTCAAAATCTCACACAAATCCATTATAGCGAAACCAAAACAAAAAGTCAACGAAAAACCGTGTTTTTTACGAAAAAATTTTGCAAAAAATCACCGCCGACAACCAATCGTTGCGCCACTGCCCGTCAGATCTCTCTACTAAGCGTATTTTCTACGGTATCACCGACACCTGCCGCGCGATGGTCAACCGTACCTATCTCACAAACGGCGAGGAGACAGCCGGCTTTCAGCTTGCCTTCCGCGATGCGCTTGGCATCAGACGGCTTTACGAAATGGCATACCTGAAGGAGCGCGACCGCCTCAGCGACGGTGCTTTGCGCGCGGTGGAGAAGCTGTTTGAGGAGAGAGACGAGAGGGACACCAAGAGGGTGAGAACGAAGTATTCTTTCGGTGGATATGCAGAAGACGGAAGGGGTAAGTACCAAGCAAACTTCCCGAAAGGGACGCCAAAAAGCGCTAAAGCGGCGGTTATTCTTGACTACATACAGAATGTATGGTCAAAAAAGCCTATCAAGCTGAAGATAAAGGAAAACGGTGTCGAGCGAGAAATCGAGGCACGATTTGATCCTACTTATTCAGATGACACAAGGATTCGCACCGATGCTACAAAGCTTATGGGCGGCAATCGACACGGAAGCGCATCAGAACAGAGAGTAACACTCGACCTTGCTGACGACTACTACCAAATTGCTTCCGAAGCAACATACAACTACTCCAAAGACGAAACCGGCAAAGAAACCAGCACGCATCAAGGGGTAAAACGGTGGCATTATTTCATCAATGACATTTACTTTGCCGAATACGGAAGTGAAGAGTATGCGCCCTATCGAGTAACCATTAACATCAAGGAAAAGGACGACGGCAACTTTGTCTACAGTTTCTCAGCAGAAGAACAGGACGACAAAAAAAGAAAGCCCGATGCCCAGCAGACTTTACATGCTGCAGTGAGCGGTGCTAAAGACACCGCAAACATCGAACTTTCTAATAGTAGTATACCACAACCTACACCAAAAGTCAATAGCAAAAAATCACTTTCTCTCGATGCCGACTACATGGCAGCGGATAAGTATGAGTCTGCTTACAGCATTGTGCCGGTGAATCAAGTAACAGACCCTGAAAAGCTTGCGTACTTGGTCAAGGAATTCGAGGAAAACGATTGGCAAGGAAGACCGATTCTTGTTGTCGATCTCGGCAACGAGTATCAGGCGTTGACCGGTTCGCATCGGTTGGCGGCGGCTATGAAAGTGCGGATGGATGTTCCCATTCACATTTTGGAAAGTAGTTCCGATACCGTTATTCAGGAAATTCTTGATGCCCGTGACGATGATGAAAGACTCCGCATCCTGCGCGAGAATTCCGAGCAGGTAGATGCAGAATCGATCCGCCTGTTAGAAGCAGAAGAAGCAAGCAATCAAGAACAGCGGGAAGACCCGCAGGCATATCAAAAAAGCCGCTATTCCCTGTCGCTTGATTCCGATATTCCGCCTCTTTCTGCGGCGGAGGTGGAAGAAAATGTCAATCGGGTGTCGTTCGGCTTTGAGTGGACGGAGGAAAAGCTTTTTGAGAATCTGAAGCGCGTGAAGCGGTATCTGCAGCAGAGCTATGCGGAATATAAGGTGGACTTTTCGATTGACAACGAAGCAAAGCGGATCGTGATCGAGGGCATCACGCCGTGGGGCGATCCCATCACAAATGGATTCGCGGCGCCGCTTGCCGAGGAGGATGCCTACAATGACGAGCTGGCGGCACTCTTCCGCTCGATCGGTGTGTCAAGCGACCGCATCCGGGAGCACCTTTCGGTCTACACGACCGCCGAAGAGAAGGCAGAGACCATCGAGAGGGCGAAGGAGGAGCACTTTTGTTATGGATCTTGTTGGTTTTATCAAGTGAAATGCCCTCTTCCGCTTGATCTTTCCTGCCGAAGTTCACGACAGAGGGTAATCGCGAAGAAGCTTCATAAGAGCAGTTTTCACCTCGCCGTACATATACAGCGAACCGAGTGCCACAATGGGAAGCCCCTCTGACGCAGCAGAGAGAAACGCGGCATATACACCTTCCGCCACCGTCGCATACGCCTTGGCAGGAACACCTGCTCTGCGATAGACTGCGGCAAGCGCGTCGGCATCGAGGGCGCGGGGATTGTCGGGCGTTACGGTAAAGACTTCGTGAATCTGCGGCGCCAGCATTTCCGCCATCGATTCATACGCCTTATCCGCCATGACACCGGTCAGAAGCAAGACCTTGCTGTCGAAATAAGCGGCGATCGATTCGCTTGCCGCCGCAACGCCTTGGGCGTTGTGCGAGCCGTCAAAGACAAACAGCGGACGCTTGGAAAGCACCTCAAAGCGCGCGCGCCACACCGTTTTTAAAAGCCCTTTTCGCAGTGTTTCTTCGGTAATGCGAAGCCCTGCCTCTTCAAGCAGAGCAAGTGCTGTGATCACCGTTGCCGCGTTCCTCGCCTGATACAGCCCCGCAAGTGGCACAGACAGTTCCTCATAGCCGCGGTAATCGATCAGATTGCCAAAAAGATCCGATCGCCTGATGACGAGCGACGAGCGTTCGGTCACGGTAAAGGGCGCGTGTTTTGCACTTGCTTCGGCTGATATAATGGCTTTGGCACAGGGATCGTCACCGCCG